>NZ_JBBNJY010000021.1:0-32477 GCF_040093295.1 Ruminococcoides bili | reverse complement strand
CTCCCGAAGAGGGCGACAGACACTTAAAGCGTCTTGCTATGATTGATGAGATTGAGGCAGGTACTTTCAAGGTTGACCAAACTTTTATAATTTTTGTGATACACCGGAATTTCTTGACAAAACACTGCATAAAACCGTCTAAATCTTAAAACCAAAACAAAGAGCTCTCTTTACGCAAATAAAGAGAGCTTTAATGTTATGATAAATATAAAGTTTTAGCCGCAGAGCTTATTCGAGTTCAAGAGCCTCTTCAATAGCGTAAGAAAGCTGATCGGGGCAAGATGTACCTCTGCCACGGCAGTCAATGCCTTTTAATCTCTTTACAGCCTCTTCTGCGTCCATACCTTTTACAAGAGCGCAAATGCCTTGAGTGTTGCCTGCGCAACCGCCGATAAATTCGCAGGATTCTATAATTCCGTCATTTATCTCAAGATTAATCTGTCTTGAACAAACACCTCTTGGAATGTATGTATATTTCATAATATTACCTCCTTAAAACATTTCAACTGTATTTTAACATATTTCTTTAAAAAAATCTATAAAATTTAAAAATATGTGTCGATTTTTAAATTTAGTGTGATATAATAATGTGTACGATAAAGTTTGATTATAATATTTATTTTGGGTCAGAGGTATATGAAATGTCTATGAAAATTAATCTTGGTGCTTGGAATTCAATATTTGCCGTGCCTTCGTCTGTTGTAGATGAGGGACTTAAGTTTTCGGACGGCGTTAAACTTAAGGTATTGTTATATCTTTTGCGACACAGTGGGGAAGATGTGAACGAAAGCGACATCAGTAAGGCGACAGGTGTAAATGAAACCGATATTCCGGAGGCAGTTGAATACTGGGTTATGAAAGGTATCTTTTGCCAAAATAACGGTGCTTTTGAGCCTGCACAGGCAGAACAGCAAACGACTGAACAGCCTGCGGTAAAACAAGTCGAAAGCAATAATACTGCCGCTCCGATTGAAAAGGAAGAGCCTACAGTTCCGCATATGTTTGTAAGACCGCAGCGCCCCGATTATGTTTATGTGGCACAACAGCTTGCGGTTGACGAAGAATTTAAAATGCTTGTAAACGAGGCACAGACAGCCCTCGGCAAGCCTTTATCAAACTCCGATGCATCGTCGTTACTGTTACTTAAAAATACCTGCGGTTTGCCTGTAGAGGTAATTATAATGCTTATTCAGTATTGTATAAGCATCGGAAAATCTAACATAAGAGCCATTGAAACAATAGGTTTGAGATGGTCGGATGCGGGAGTTTTCTCAATTGAGGAAGCCGAAAATAAAATAAAACAAGCACATCGTGCAAGCCAGAGTTTTACGGTTGTAGCATCTGCGTTCGGTTTAAAAAATACGGGTTCTCCTACTAAAAAGCAGGTTGAATACGCCGATTTATGGGTAAACGAGTGGAAATTTTCTCCCGAAATGCTAAGAGAGGCTTACGAAAGATGTGTTGACAGTAAGGGCAGTTGCGATTTCAGATACATAAACGGAATTTTAAAGCGCTGGAATTCAAGCGGAATTTACAACGTTGACGATTTAAACAAATTTGACAGCAGACCCGATAAGTATAAGAATAAAGGCGGAAACAGGAATGACGCCAACACATCATATAATATAAATGATTTGCAGAGATTAGATACAATCGACAGTATTTAGTGTGGTGATATAAATGGGATACAGTAAAGAAATTTACAGAGCGACAAAAGCAAAAATGGAAGAAAGGCGCACCAAAGCCGAGAGAAGAGCGGAGCAGGTTCGTGAAGAGGTTTACAGAAGAGTTCCGAGAATAGAGGAGCTTGAAAAAGAAATATCTTCATGCGGAATACTTGCGGTTCGTGCGGTTTTAAACGGCGGAGATGTAAAGTCTGCCACGCAGGATTTGCGTGCCAAAAGTCTTTCTATGCAAAATGAAGTCAAAAAGCTGCTTAAAGAAAACGGCTATGAAGAAAATTGCTTTGAACCGCATTACAACTGTAAATACTGCAAAGATACGGGATATATAGAAAAAGACGGAAGAACAGTGTATTGCCCTTGTTTTAAAAGACTGCTTGTAGCCACTGCGTGCGAGGAGCTTAACCGTACTGCGCCTTTAAGACTTTCCACTTTTGAGAGTTTTGACCTTAATATGTACAGTCATGAGGTTGATAAGGAGAGCGGAGTATCACCTTTTGATAAGATGCAAAAAATTTATAATTATTGCGTGCAGTACGCAAGAACTTTTACGCCCGAGTCAAAGACTATACTTATGAGAGGCGGCACAGGTCTTGGCAAAACCCACCTTTCGCTCGCTATTGCCAATGAGGTTACAAGGCGTGGTTTCGGTGTAATCTATGTGTCTGCACCTATGCTTATGTCAACGCTTAGCAATATGCATTTTTCCAAAGAGTCCAACGATTCCGAATATTTTGAAATGCTCACAAAGTGCGATTTACTAATTATTGATGATTTAGGCACAGAGTTTTCAAATACTTTTTCAAATACACAGTTTTATAATTTGTGTAATTCAAGAATGCTTTTGAGAAAGCCTTTGATAATAAACACAAACCTTTCAATAACAGAACTTGAAAAAACTTATACTTCAAGATTTATTTCAAGAATATACGGAGAGGGTGTAAGGCTTAATTTTGTCGGCGACGATATAAGACTCAAAAAAAGTTTTAGCTAAAATTCCGTATTTTTTGTATTTTTCAAATTTTAGAAAAAATTGAAAAAAAGATGTTGACAAAACACACGTTCTGCTATATAATAGCTATTGTTGATTGCGTGACAGTAAGCAACAAGTCAATGCTAAACGAAAGTTAAAAACTTCTAAAAAAGTTTTTAAAAATTTCAAAAAAGTGTTGACAAAACGCACTTCATAATATATAATATATATCGTTGATTGCACGGCTTGTAGCAATGAGCAATAAACATTGAGGAATGGTGTAACGGTAGCACGACAGACTCTGACTCTGTTTGTTGGGGTTCGAATCCCTATTCCTCAGCCATTAAAAGCCCCGAGTAATCGGGGCTGTTTTTATCGAGGTGTAGCGCAGTTTGGTAGCGCACATCGTTCGGGACGATGGGGTCGCAAGTTCGAATCTTGTCACCTCGACCATCTGAATACGCCGGGTCACACTGATTCGGCGTAATTTTTTTATAAGACATTTTTGGAGGTTAATTATGAAAAAGGTAGTTTCTTTGGTAACAATATTTGTACTTTGTCTTACTGCGCTTGCAGGTTGTTCAGGCAGCAAAGAGGTTGATTTAAAAACAGTTCTTTCTGACATCAACTCTAAGTATTCATTGGACTTAAAAGAGCTTACAGATTCTAATGATCTTAAAAAATATTACAGCATAGACACAGAAGATGTTAAGCAGTTTGCGGCAGAAATCAATTCAGACAGCAATTCAAGAGTTGAAATCGTACTTGTTGAGGCTGTTGACGCTGACGCTGCATCAAGAGTAAACGATGCGCTTTCTAAGACATACACTTCAATCGTTACACAGTATTCAGGCTACAATGCCAAAAAACTTCCTATGGTTGAGGCTTGCAAGGTTACACAGGACGGCAACTATGTTACAATGATTGTTGCAGACCAGGGTCCTGAAATTCTTGAAACATTCTACGGCTACATAAAATAAAATCGTCAGATTATACGGGCGGACGCAGTTCGCCCGTTTTCTGTGTTATTAAACTTTTAACGGGAATATTGCTATGGTACAATCAGAATTAAAAAAACAGTTTTCACATATGAATAATATGCAGCAGCAGGCTGTATTTTGCACAGAAGGCCCTTTGCTTATACTTGCGGGTGCAGGTTCGGGCAAAACAACCGTTCTTGTAAACAGAATTGCGTATATTTTGCAGTCTGAACTTTGCAAACCGTGGCAGATACTTGCAATTACCTTTACAAATAAGGCGGCAGGGGAGCTTAAAGAAAGAATCTGCAACGCTGTTCCGGAAGGCGGTTCGGATATTTGGGCGGCTACATTTCACTCTACCTGTGCAAGAATTTTAAGAAGATACGGCGACAGAATCGGTTTTACAAGTCATTTTACCGTTTACGGTACTGACGATCAGAAAAAACTTGTAAAAGATATTTTAAAACAGCTTAATTATGACGAAAAAATGTTGCCGGTAAAAAGAGTGCTCAACGAAATTTCAAAAGCCAAGGACGAAATGCTTACTCCGCAGGAAATGCTCAAAAGAGCAGGTTACGATAACCTCAAGCAGTCCGTGGCAAAAGTATATGAAATTTACCAGTCAAGACTAAAAACCGCAGATGCAATGGACTTTGACGATATGCTCTGCAAGACTGTTGAGCTTTTTCAAAAATGTCCCGATATACTTGAATTTTATCAAAATCAGTTTAAATACATAATGGTTGATGAGTATCAGGATACAAACAAGGTGCAGTATAAATTTGTAAGTATGCTCGCCGCAAAATACGGCAACATCTGCGTTGTAGGTGATGACGACCAGAGTATTTACAAATTCAGAGGTGCTACAATTGAAAATATCCTTTCTTTTGAAAACACCTTTAAAGGCGCTAAGATGATAAGACTTGAGCAGAATTACCGCAGTACACAGAATATTCTTAATGCGGCAAACGGTGTTATTTCTAACAACACAATGCGTAAGGGCAAAACTTTGTGGACTGAAAATGCCGTTGGTGATAAAATTGAGGTGCATACTTCCGATTCCGAGCGTGACGAAGCTCAATTTATTGCAAAAACTATACTTGACGGTGTTGCAGACGGCAGAAAATTCTCTGATTTTGCAATTCTTTACAGAATGAATGCACAGTCAAACTCAATTGAGCAGGCTTTGTCAAGAAGCGGTATTCCGCACCGTGTAATCGGCGGCAGACGATTCTATGACAGAGAAGAAATCAGAGATATGGTTGCATATCTTCAGGTTATTAATAATCCGCATGACGATGTCAGACTGGGCAGAATTATTAATGTGCCAAAGCGTGGTATTGGCGCAACTACACTTGAAAAAGCTTCTGAAATTGCCGCAGGACTCGGCGAAAGCATATATTCCGTAATTAAAGATGCAGATGTATATCCACAGCTTTCAAGAGCCGCAACAAAGTTAAAGAGTTTTGTTGCGCTGATTGACGGTCTTATGGAGGCTGAACAAAGCGGAGATTATTCTCTTGCAGAATTATACAATCTCATTCTCGAACATACAGATTACGAAAAATATTTAAAAACAGAGAAAGACAACCCCGATGTAAGAATTGAGAACATCGAAGAGCTTTCTTCAAATATTATCAAATTTGAAGAGGATTACGCAGAAGAAGCGTCACTTTCAAACTTCCTTGAGGAAATTTCATTGCAGACAGATATTGATAACTATGATGCAGAAGCGGATTCATCGGTAATGATGACATTGCACAGCGCAAAAGGACTTGAATTTCCCGTAGTTTTCATTGCAGGTCTTGAAGAAGGTGTGTTCCCGTCAATTGCCACAATGATGAATCCCGATGAACTTAACGAGGAACGCAGGCTTGCTTATGTAGGTATTACAAGAGCAAAAGAAAAGCTCTACATTACTAAGGCAAAGTCAAGAATGTTGATGGGTCATACAAGCTATAACAAAGTATCACGCTTTGTAAATGAAATCCCGCCCGAATTACTTAATTATACAGGCGAGAAAAAGACTTTTGCGTCAACAAACGGTTTTTCCACATCCTCAAGTCATATCAGTATCGGTGCCGGTTCAAAATTCACACCTAACAAAAGTTTTAATACATTTACTAAACCTGCCGTTAAATCGGGTACTGTTTACAAAAAAGGAGATTGCGTATTCCATAAGGTATTTGGCAAAGGTATGATTATGAAAACCGAAAAAATGGGCAACGACACAATGCTTGAAGTTGCTTTTGATAAGGCAGGCACAAAAACTCTTATGGCTAATTTCAGTAAAATGGAAAAAATCTGATGAGGTGATTTTTTGAAGGCTTTAGCAAAATCATTAATGTGCGTAGCTATGGCGGCGTGTTCCGCAGTTGCATTTACAGGCTGTGACAATGATTCGGAATCTTCGGCTACAACAGCACCGCAGACTACAAATTCTACAGGTGCATCGACGCAGGGACTTACCGTTGCGCCTGCAACTGCTGATGAAGTACCTACTAATCCTGCATATAATTTTACAAAATTAAAACAGGATACCGACAGCATAACAGCTAAGTTCGATAATACACTTGTTGCAAGTAAATTCAGAGGAACTGTATATTATAAACTCGGAAATGATTTTGAATATATAGGCAATAACGGCTATGCCGACAAGGGTTCGCATACATATAATTCACTCAATACAAATTACTACATAGGTTCGCTTACAAAGCAGTTTACCGCTGCGGCTGTTATGATTTTACAGGAGCAGGATAAGCTGAGCACAGATGATACGCTTGACAAGTATTATCCCGATTATAAGTACGGTTCGGATATAACTATCCGTAATTTGCTTACAATGACAACAGGCTTGCCGGATTATCTCGGCAAATCTGACGAAAGCGTGCGTGCAAATGCTCCGCAGTACGATATTTCAGAGAAAAATTCCGCTAAAGATAATCATTCTGTTATTTTAAAATGGATATTGTCACAAGAAATTGATAATGATGAAGAAAATTACAGCTATTCAAATTCCGATTATTTTATTCTCGGTGACATAATCGAAAAGGTAAGCGGAAAAAGCTATGAGGAATTTTTGAAAGAAAATATTTTTGAGCCGCTCGAAATGACTTCGACAACCTTTGAGAGCACAGACCAACTTGCTACAGGTTATCAGGATATTTTTGACGATGAGTGGAATATTTATCCGGGTGTTGCGTATTCTTCTACGGGTCTTATTTCCAATTTGAGTGATTTGCTTAAATGGACAGACGCTATTACGGGAAGTGAATTGTTGTCTGCAAAATCCAAAGAAGAAATGTTCACTCCTTATAAATCAAGTTTTGCGTACGGTTTGTATGTTGACGATTGCGGTAATTATTATTGTGACGCAGCATTCTACAGATTTAATGCAAGAATTGTATTTGCGCAGGACCAGAGCAAAGTATTCATCGCTTTTTCAAATTATACGCAGTCAAATCCGAAAGATGTAAACAAAGAACTTGATGAAATTTTAAAGCCTTATTTAAAATAAATCAACTCAATATTCACAATTAAGTATAACCTTCATAAAATGTATTGTTACAGAGCGTAAGCCTGTTAATACATTTTATGGGGGTTAATTTTTATGCCAGATGTATCATACGGCACAGTACCACGGCAGTCGGGCAACGAACCGCTTACCGAAAACAAATGCACAGACGCTGTCTGCATAAACGCAAGCCGTATTTATGACAGCTGCGGCTCAAAGGATTGCCTTAGCAATCTTGCGGTCTATTTTACACCTTGCAGTCAATCTGTTATCAATAACGCATCATCTGTAAAAATCTGCAAGGCAAGCGTTATAACCGCCGATGTAAGCGTTGAATCAATCGCTTTTCATCGTGGCTGTTATGCGGTTGATGTTACATTCTATTTTGATATTTCTCTTGAGGCATATACCTGCGGTTCAACAATTCCGTCACGGGTAAACGGACTTGCAATTTACGGTAAAAGGTCGGTTCTTTACGGCAGTGAATCAAATTCAAAGAGTTTTTCGAGCGACAGTTGTGTAGTTTGCTCTCAACCTGTTACATCATGCGGTTGCACGGAGTTTTTACCAAATGCAACAGTACAAATTTCCGAACCTATGGCTCTTTCGGCACGACTTATAAAAGGCTGTGTTCCGCAGCTTCCTTGTGCTCCTATACCTGAATGTGTAATAACATACTTTGGTGACGATTTTGCTGTGACCGGAGATGCAAGCGTAAGTGCCACTATCGGTATTTTTACAATTACACAGCTTGAGAGAAATGTACAGATTATGATTCCGTCATATGATTTTTGTATTCCTCGCAAGGAATGTAAGCCTGAAAGTGACGACCCGTGCGAAGTATTCAGCAGGGTAGATTTCCCTAACGAATCATTCTTCCCGCCGAATGCAAGACCTGAAGAAAGAGAAAAATGTAATTTTGAGTGTGGCTGTAACGGCTGACAAAGAAAAAGGCAGGCAGTTTTTACTGTCTGTCTTTTAGCTTGTTTCATTAAAGTTAAGGTGAATTATGTTTTGATTTGAAGTTTGTATTAATAATTTTCTAATCTGAAAATCGACCTAAAGAATCATAACGAAAATTTTTGTTTGAAAAGTATTTCGATTAAATCCGCTGTTTTTTCATAACCGAAGTCATTTGATTTTATAGTCAGATTGTAATTTTTTGCATTGCCCCAATCTGTATTCGTAAAGTATTTGCAGTGCGCAGAGCGTTCTCGGTTTACTTTTCTTACTTGCTTGGCGGCATTTTCATGTGAAAGGTGATCTCTTTCTTTTACTTTTTCAATTTCACTTTCTTCATCTGCGGTTATAAATACATTGTAAATATGTTTTTTGTTTCTTAAAATATAGTTTGCAAGTCTGCCGACAATTACACAGTTTTCGGTTTTGGCAAGGTGCTTAATAACCGATTCTTCTTTTTTGAACAAGCTGTTGATATTAGGAACAGTATCACCGTTGTTTTGCTGGTACCATTCAAAAAAGTCGTTAAGCGCTGATTTGTCAAGAGTTTGCTCGTTGTGTTCTATGTATTCAGGTGAATATCCGCTTTCCTGCATTACAAGTTTTATAAGTTCGGTGTCATAATATTTGTATCCGAGTTTTTCGGCAAGAATTTTTCCTATTGCTCTGCCTCCGCTGCCGTATTCTCTTGAAATGGAGATTACATAAGTAGGTTTGTCATCTGTTTCAGCGGTATCATCTGCAATTTTGGTTTTGCCTAAGAGTTTATCTCTGTATTTTCCGAACACTTTATTTATTATACCGAGAATAAATCCTACAAGAAAAGCGGCAATTACTGTGCCGATTCCCACACTGCCGAGATTGTGGATAAAAATAAGGCAAGATACACCTGATATAATAACCATTGTTATGTCAAATGCCATTTTTACCTTTGAAAATTCAATCTTAGTTACTTGCGAAACCGCACTCATAACGCCTTCGCCCGCAAGCGGGATAACATCGGTAGGCAAGTAAAGGAAAATACCGATAGCAACAATTGCGGCACTGATGAGTACCATAATAATTCTTATTACGATATTGTCGGGAGTGGGGAAGAAGCTTACAAGATAATTACAGAATGTTGTGAAATAACCGAAAACAACGCCTACGGGAATCTGTAATAAGCTGATCAGTTTAAAATTCTTTCTGAGAATAATTAATTGTATTAATACCAATACAATATGAAAAAGTATGGTAGCCTTTCCCATTTCAATTCCCCATATACAGGTCATAGTGTAGGGGATAGAACTTACAGGCGATACACCGAGGTTCGATTTAACGGAAATTGCTATACCTATTGTCATTATAAATAAACCTACAAGGTACATCGGTAGTCTGATTTTCATATTTTTTAAATTCATTGTTGTTTTTCCTCCTTATCATATTCAAGCATATTTTCATAGACACGCATTAATAAATCGTTAAATTTTTGCTTTTCATCTTCATTAAAATTTTTAAGAGCTGCATTTTCAATTTTTTTAAATTTTCTGTTTAGATAATCAATGTATTCTTTGCCTTTGTCAGTCAGGAATACATACAGGGAGCGGCGGTCACCGTTGAGCATTTTTCTTTCAATATAGCCTTTAGTTTCCATTCCTTTGAGAATAACTGTAATTGATGCCGGCTCAATATGGCAGCCTTTAGCAATGTCTTTTTGCACGCAGCCGTTATGATTTTGCAGATAGTCGAGTATTTTTGGCTGTCCCGGAGTAAGACCCGAATCCTTTATACTTGCAAGCAGTGCCTTTTGAACTAAAAAATGATCTGCCATTAGCAGATAATGTATTGATTCTTTCATACTACACCTCTATAGTTAAAATTCTAATAATTAAAATCCTAATTAATTATATGCTTGTAAAACGACAAAATCAATATTTTGACAAATGTTCTCGCTTTTATATAAAAATTGCTGTGATTACTTTTTATAATATGTGAAAATCAGTGTTAAAATTTATTCATTTTATTGACAAAGCATTTTTGCAGTGATAACATAGAAATATAAATATATTAGTTAGGGGTTATAAAATGAAAAAATTTAAAAAAGCTATTACAGCTATAATTGTTACCGCAATGCTTACTTCTGCGTTTTCGGCAATACCATTTACTGCAAACGCAGCCGAAGTAAATGTTCCAAAGGTTTCGCAGAGCAGAGATGCTGCGCATTATGTTGTAACAAGCGGCGACTACCGCTATGAGAACATTGATGGCAAGTCAATTATTTTTTGGGAATACCTTGGCAGTGATACCGATGTAGTTATTCCGGAACAGATTGACGGCAAAACCGTAACTATGCTTGCTCGTGGTGCGTTTTATAATAAAACAAATTTGAAAAGCATCACTCTTCCAAAAACCCTTAAATACATTAAGGGTTGTGCTTTTTGGGGTTGCACAAGCCTTGAAAGCGTAGTAATTCCGGACGGTGTTTCAACTATTGAAGAGTATGCCTTTACAGAGTGCTACAATCTTAAAAGTGTAACTATTCCTAAGAGCGTAACCTCAATTGGCGATAGATTATTCTTCCTCCTTAACTCAGACATTACAATTTATGGCTACGAAGGTTCGTATGCACAGAGTTATGTAAACTCTTACACCGATAGCAACAAGCTGAAATTTGTGGCTATTGATGGCAAAAAAGTGCTCAAGGGTGATGCAAATGGTGACGGGGTTGTAAATGTTTCCGATGTTACATCTATGCAGTTACATATTGCGGGTTCTAAAAATGATGACGGTATGCCTATAATAGATGAAAGCGACAAGGCGGTACTTGAGGCACTCGATCTCAACGGTGACGGTCAGCTTACAGTATTAGATGTAACAGAGCTTCAGATGTATATTGCAACTCAAAATTAAATATTCATATACCTTATAAACAAAAGAAGTGCAGCTCGTATGAACTGCACTTTTTGCTTGCTGTAATTTTGCTTTTATTCTGATATGGAATTTTCTATAATTTTCTCCGCACATTTAATTCCGTCGACTGCGGCAGATATAATTCCGCCTGCATATCCTGCGCCTTCACCGCATGGGTAAAGTCCTGCTATTGCTACGCTTTGCAAATCTTTGTTTCTCATAATTCTGATTGGCGATGAACTGCGGGTTTCAACACCTGTCAGCACAGCGTCACCGTATGAAAAACCGTGTAATTTTTTATCCATTTGCACTATTGCCTGTCGCATTGAGTTTGTTATAAAGTCAGGCAGACATTTATTAAGGTCGGTCGGTGTAAAGTCGGGACCTACAGACGGTTTTACATCACCGATTTTTGTACTTGCCTTATTTTCAATAAAGTCGCATACACGCTGAACAGGAGCATTAAAGTTTTCTCCTCCGGCAACAAATGCTTTATGCTCAAGCTCACGCTGAAAATACATTCCTGCAAGCGGATTTTCCGATTGATAGTCGGCAGGTGTAATCCCGACAAGTAAGGCGGCATTTGAATTTTCTTCATTTCTTGCAAATTCACTCATTCCGTTTGTGCAAAGTCGGTTTTCTTCGCTTGAGGCATTTACAACTTTTCCGCCCGGGCACATACAAAATGTATATACGCCTCTGCCGTTTTCAAGGTGAACATTTGTCTTGTAGCTTGCTGCGCCAAGCGCTTTGTTGCCTGCAAATTTGCCGTACTGTGATTTATCAATCATTTCTCTGTGATGCTCAATTCTTGCACCGACAGAAAATGCTTTTGCCTCAATCGGAATAGCTTTTTCATTTAACATTTCAAAAGTATCTCTGGCGCTGTGTCCGATTGCAAGGATAATTGCATTGGTATCAATGTTTTGTTTAGTTCCGTTATGTTCAATTTCCGCACTTGTAACAGAATTGCCTTTTGCTGAAAATCCGATAAGTTTTGTTTCAAACATAACTTTTCCGCCGAGGCGGATAATTTCATTTCTTATGCTTTTAACTGTCGGTCTTAATTTGTCCGTTCCAATATGCGGTTTTGCATTGTAAAGAATTTCGTCAGGCGCTCCGTGTTTTACAAATTCAATAAGTACCTTGCGCTGACGGGTGTCTTTAGTGCCTGTGGTAAGTTTGCCGTCAGAAAAAGCTCCGGCACCGCCTTCGCCGAATTGTACATTGCTTGTTGTGTCAAGAATACCGCTTTTCCAAAAGTTATGTACATCTTCCGTTCGGGTATCTACATCTCTGCCACGCTCGATTAAAATCGGATTTGCACCGCTCTGTGCAAGTATAAGTGCGGCAAATAATCCTGCAGGGCCTGCTCCGACTACCACAGGGCTGACCGTACCTCTGAATTTTTCAACATTATATTCATATTTTTCTGCGATTTCGGCATTTTTAAATTTTTTGCATATCTTTTCTTCGTTTACAAAAAGTTCTGTGTCAACGGTTGCAAGAAAAAATATATTATCCTTTTTTCTTGCGTCAATCGAGCGTCTGAAAATCGTACAGCTTTTAAAAAACTTTTTATCTACATTAATAAGTTTTGCCGCTTTATTTAAGACGGTTTCACTTGTGTAGTCAAGAGGTAAATGTATATTGCTTATTCTTATCATAGGTTTTCTCCTGTTATAATACCGCTTGCAAAAGCAAAATGCAGGTTAAATCCGCCGCAATCTCCGCAAACATCGAGTGCTTCGCCGCAGATGTATAGATTTTTTACAACTTTGCTTTCAAATGTATAGCCGTTTACTTCGTTTCCGTTTACGCCGCCGAGCATTACCTGCGCTTTTGAAAAATCTTTGCATTGTTTACATTCAAATTTCCAATTTTGAATTAAATTCGCAAGTGATTTTAGTTCTTTGTCGCTTAACTTTTTACAGCTTTCTGTCAATGCTTTGTTTGTAATGCTTTTAATAAGTGCTGTTCCTATTTTTTTATGAAAAAGACCCGTGAAAAATTCTTCGAGCGGTTCATTTGCAAACAGCTTTTTTCTGTCATAAAGTAAATTTAATAATTCTATATACGAATAATCTTTTGTAAGATTTACGGAAATAATCGGATTTTTGGTTTTGGGTAAAAGAGTTGTGAGATTGAACACACAAATTCCCGAAAGTGCATTATCCGTAAACTGCACTTCGCCGACCTCTGATTTTAAGGCTTTGCTGCCGTCAAAAAGCGTGACCTCTGCTTTTGCTCGTATTCCTTTAAGGTTTTTTATGTAACAGCTATTAACCTGAATGGGGCAGAGGGCAGGAGAAATGGGTGTGATTTTATGACCGAGATTTTTAATTACATCAAGTCCGAGCCCTGTACCGCCTGCTGCAGGAAAGGCCTTTCCGCCGCATGACATAACTACTTTTTTGGCGGTGTATTCTCCGTTCGAGGTTTTGATATTGAAAAATTCGCCTTTTTTACGGATAAGTTCAACTTTGCAGTCGCATATGATTTCGATTTTCAGCCTTTTAATTTCCATAAGTAAAACATCAAGCACGGCACTTGCTTGTCTTGAATGAGGATAAACAAGTCCGTTTGTTTCTGTGTCGCATACAAGACCTAAGGTTGAAAAGAAATACATAAGTTTTTCTGCGGAAAATCTGTTTAAGGTTTTAGAAACATCAAAACTGCCGTGATAAAATTCTTTACTGACATTGGTATTTGTCAGATTACAGCGGCCGTTGCCTGTAACAAGAATTTTTTTGCCTGCTTTGCTTTGAGCCTCAAGAATTGCTATTTTTAAATCTCTGTTATTTCGTTTTGCCGATATAGCCGCCGCAAGTCCCGCAGCACCCGCACCGACCGTTATTATATCATAATTTGTATTTTTCAAAGTTATCATCCTAAAAAACAGGGCAGCCAAAGCTGCCCGTCGGTTTTTATTTTGGAGCAAAAATTGCGCTTAATCCGCCGAATAAGCCCATACTTGCAAGTCCCATAATTATACCTGCAAGAATTACACCGAGCATTACTGCAATTACGCTTGACTTAAAGTCCATATCGAGCATACTTGCCGCAAGTGTACCTGTCCAGGCGCCTGTACCGGGGAGAGGAATACCTACGAATAAAAGTAAAGCGAAGAACAAACCTCTGCCGGCCTTTGCCTGCAATTTTTTACCGCCCTTTTCGCCTTTTTCAAGGCAGAATTTAAAGAATTTTCCTATAAATTTTTTGTCGCTGCCCCATACAAGAATTTTTCTTGCAAAGAAATATATAAAAGGTACGGGCAACATATTACCTAAGATAGCGAGGACATACACCCAGAATAAATCAAGCTGCATTCCTACACCGAACGGAACGGCACCTCTCAGCTCAATAAGAGGAACCATAGCAATCAAAAATACCAAGATATAGTTTAACAAAACAATACTCCTTTCAAAATAAAGGTACTAAAATAGTATAACAGATACCGATATATATTGCAATTTATTTTTTGTCTAAAAAACTACAGCTTTTACGCAAAATTTTAACATACATTTAAAATATAACCATTCCTTTATTTGTCGATTGACATATTATGCAGATTTGTGTAAAATAATACAAGGTGACTAAAAATGGCTACATACAGTTGCGGCAAAAAAGCCAAAGCGATTTTAATTATAATAACGATAGCCCTTGTGGCATTTGCATTTATTCATTCTTCGATGCCTGCTGATATATCATCGGAAGAAAGCGGAAATGTACTTGAATTTTTGCAGAAAATTTTAGACTTTTTAGGTTTTACTCCCGACCTTACAGACCATATAGTAAGAAAAACTGCGCATTTCAGCGAATACACCGCAATAGGCGCAATGCTTATGTCATGCGCATTTGCATTTGATAAACTAAAACCATACAAATACTATATTAATGTAATGTTTTGCGGACTTGCGACTGCGGTCTGTGACGAAACCATACAACTTAATGTAGAGGGCAGAGCGGGAATGATTACAGATGTACTGCTCGACTTTTCGGGTGTGATTTTCGGCACATTAATAATGCTTTTTATTTTTTTGATATACAAAAAGCGTTTTATCGCTAAAAGTGAAAATAAATGAATATTTAAGATTAGGAAAGGAAACAGAAACGAATGGAAAATGTAAAAGAAAACAAAATGGGCATTATGCCCATGACAAAACTGATACTTACTATGTCGTTGCCTGCAATTTTTTCAATGACAATTATGGCAATGTATAATGTAGTTGACAGTATTTTTATCGGACAGTACAGTCAGGAAGGACTTAATGCCACTTCACTTGCTTATCCGTTGCAGATGCTTTTGATTGCTGTAGCGGTCGGTACGGGCGTCGGTATTAACTCGCTTGTTTCAAGACGATTTGGCGAAAAGAATTTTAAAGAGGCAAACGAGGTTGCAACCCACGGTCTGCTGTTAAGTTTTTTCAGCTACGCAATATTTCTTGTCCTCGGTATTGTGATTTCAAGACCTTTTATGATGCTTTATACAACCAACGAAAATATCATAGAATACGGTACACAGTACCTTACAGTGGTTCTCTGCTTTTCGCTCTTTACGATTATAGAAGTTACAATCGAAAAAACTTTGCAGGCTACGGGCAATATGATTTTTCCGATGTTGTTTCAGCTCACGGGAGCGGTAATTAATATTATTTTTGACCCGCTCTTGATTTTCGGTATAGGTCCGTTCCCTCAACTCGGTGTTACAGGAGCAGCTGTTGCAACGGTATTCGGTCAGTTTTGCAGTATGATTTTTGCACTTCTGATAATTTTCTTGAAATCTCATTTAATTAAAATTACATTCAGAAAATTTAAATTCAGTATGCAGACTGTAAAAAATATATATGCCGTTGGTTTCCCGTCTATTATTATGCAGTCGATAGGTTCGATTATGATTGTCGGACTTAACGGTATTCTTGCCGCTTCTGAGGCTTCGGTAACGGTTCTCGGTGTTTATTATAAATTGCAGAGCTTTGTATTTATGCCTTGCTTTGGACTTAACCAGGGCGTTATGCCGATTATCGGTTACAACTACGGCGCAAGAAACCGCAAGCGTGTATATTCCGCACTCAAGCGTGGTATTATAATTGGCGTAATTATTATGACTTTAGGCACATTGGCAATGTGGATAATCCCGGAACAGCTTATTTCAATGTTCGGCGGCACAGAGGAACTTATGAAGATCGGCGTGCCTGCGTTCCGAATTATAAGTCTTTGCTTTATTCCTGCCGCAGCGGGTATTATCTTTACCACCTTGTTCCAGGCAGTCGGCAAGGGAATGAGAAGTCTTATTATGTCTTTTGCCCGTCAGCTTGTGCTTATTTTACCGATTGCGTTTATTTTCTCAAGAATTTGGGGAATCGGAGCAGTTTGGTACGCATTCCCGATTGCCGAGATTTTCTCGCTTACTATTGCAATTTGTTTCTTTATAAATCTTGTTAAAGGCGATTTTAAAAAGTTAGGTTAATTTTGTCCACCTCAGTGCATATATTGCATTGAGGTGGTTGTTTTGACAGAAGAAAATTTTACAAATGAAATTACATACGATGACGGTTGGCAGAGTGCCTCTTGCCCCGAATATTCAACTCCTGCGCATACGGAAACGGAAGAGGAAAGCCCTCAAAATACAGAATTACCGCCGCAAAAGCGTAAAAAATCTCACAATACGCAAGTCCTTGTTACGATGCAGCTTATAATATGTTTATTGCTTGCTTTGGCTGCGTTTGTTATAAAAACTGTCGGCGGCGATTTTTACACTGCTGCCCGTCAATGGTATTACGGCGAACTTAACAAATCAATTATAGCCGAAAATACTCCCGAAGATTACAATTTATCCGAAATTTTCGGTACTGCGACAGACGATGAAGTTTGAACTGTTCAATATTAAATTCATTGTTTCGTACACATTGCTCTGCCTGATTGCCGTTTGTATTATACTTGATATATTCGGCGGATTTGTAATGTGCAGTTTTGCGGTGGTCATTCACGAATCGGGGCATCTTTTAATGATGCTGATTTTCGGCAGCAAACCGAAGAAAATCAGCATTTCTTTGTTTGAAATTGCAATAAATGACGAAAGCCGACAACAAAGAGGTGATTTACAGAATTTTCTTATAGTTTTTTTCGGGCCGTTTGCTAATTTTATTTGTTTTATTATTATTTTTCTGATATACTTATGTAGTGGAACAGATTTATTAAAATTTGCTTATGTAAATCTGTCGCTCTGTCTTTTAAATTTACTGCCTGTAATGTCGTTTGACGGCGGGCAGCTATTGTATATTTTGCTTAGCCGCAGATTTACAGGTCATACGGCGGAAAAGGCTGTAAATATCATAACTTTCATCGCGTTATTTCCAATAGCGGTGCTGGGATTTATAATACTTTTTAATTCGGATTATAATTTTTCGCTGTTGTTTGTATGCGGTTATATTATACTTTCATTAGTTTTTAAAAATAACAGGTATTTCTGACGGAGGTAATACAATGGTCAGCAAGGAAGTAGAAAAACTTTTGCTAAAGGTTCAAAAGCCGGGCAGATATGTTGGCGGAGAGCTTAACGCAGTCGTAAAAAATAAAAAAGATGTTGATGTGAGGTTTGCTTTCTGCTTTCCTGATACCTACGAAGTGGGAATGTCGCATCTCGGAATGAAAATTCTATACAGTTTGTTTAATTCAATTCCGTATATATGGTGTGAAAGAGTTTTTGCGCCGTGGATTGATATGGAAGAAGAAATGATTAAAAATAATATTCCGCTTTATGCACTTGAGAGCGGCGACCCTGTATCGGATTTTGATTTTATCGGTTTTACATTGCAGTATGAGCTTAGTTTTACAAATGTGCTCAATATGCTTAAGCTTTCGGGTGTGCCGATTAAATCCTGTGAGCGTACGGGCTTAAAGCAGATTGTTGTGGCAGGCGGCCCATGCACCTGCAACCCCGAGCCGATTGCGGATTTTATCGACCTTTTCTTCATAGGTGAGGGCGAAGAGGTTGACCTTGAGGTTATGGAGCTTTACAGAAAGTGCAGAGCAGAGGGTAAGTCAAGAGAACAGTTTCTCATTGAATGTGCACAGATAGAGGGCGTGTATGTGCCGTCGCTTTATGATGTTGAGTACAACGAGGACGGCACAATTAAAAAGTATATTCCTAAACATAACGCTCCGTCTGTTGTTCATAAGCGCCTTATGAAAAAGATGGACGAAAGCTACTATCCCGACAATTTCGTAGTTCCTCTTGTGGAAATTGTGCACGACAGAGCGGTGCAGGAGATTTTCCGCGGATGTATTCGTGGCTGTCGTTTTTGTCAGGCAGGATTTATTTATCGCCCCGTAAGAGAAAAATCTCCCGAAGTTATCAATAAGCAGTGCAGAGCATTGTGTGAGAATACGGGTTATGACGAAGTGTCGCTTTCTTCGCTGAGTTCAAGCGACTACACACAGATTGTGCCGTTGCTTACAAAACTCAATGAGTGGAGTAAGGACGAAAAAGTCAGTATTTCTCTGCCGTCATTGCGAGTTGACGGTTTTACCGACGATATTATGAATAAAATCAAAACAGTGCGTAAAAGCGGACTTACATTTGCGCCCGAGGCGGGAAGTCAGCGTATGCGTGATGTTATCAATAAAAATGTTCAGCATGATGAGCTTATGCAGACCTGCGCAACAGCTTTTGCAGGCGGTTGGACTACTGTAAAACTGTACTTTATGATCGGTTTGCCTACAGAAACAATGGACGATGTAAAGGCAATTGCCGACCTCGGACAGGCTGTAGTCGATACTTATTATAATTGCCCGAATAAGCCAAAGGGAAAGGGTGTAAGAGTAACAGTTTCTGCGTCATCATTTGTGCCAAAACCGTTTACGCCGTTCCAGTGGCACGGACAGGACACAATCCCTACTTTGCACGCTAAACAACAACATATCAAAGAAAGCATTACAACCCGCAAGATTCAGTTTAATTACCACGATGCCGACACAAGTTACCTTGAGGCGGTATTTGCCCGTGGTGACAGAAAACTGTGTAAAGCAATGGAAATTGCCTGCGAAAAAGGTTTTCATTTTGACGGTTGGGGCGACTGCTTTGACTTGCAGAAATGGCTTGATATTTTTGAAGAGTGCGGCATTGACCCGACATTCTACGCAAACCGTCAGCGCTCGTTTGACGAGGTATTTCCGTGGGATCACCTTGACTACGGCGTAACTAAGGATTATCTTATTAAAGAATGTAAAAAAGCATATGAAAATACAACAACACCGCATTGTCGTTTGAAGTGCAACAACTGCGGTGCGGCAAAATACGGGGAGGGTGTGTGCTTTGAAAAACGCAAGAGTTTGGTTTAAGAAAGATAACGAGTGCCGTTATATATCGCACCTCGACCTTAACCGCTGTATGTTAAGAGCATTGCACAAGAGCAAAGCTCCGATATGGCATACCGAGGGATTTAATCCGCACCCGTTCGCAACTTTTCCTCTGCCGCTTTCACTCGGATTCAGAGGAATTAACGAGTGTATGGATATAAAATTGATTGAAGATATTTCCGATGAAGAATTAATCAACAATCTTAATGCCTGCCTGCCGCAGGGCATAAGAGTTTTTGCGGTTACAGAGCCGATTATGAAAGCCGGAAAAATTGCGTATGCAAGGTTTAATATGAAAATCAGCAGTGATAATCTTAACTCTGATAAAGTATATACCCCACTGAAAGAACTTTTGGAAAGCGAAGAAATTATGCTTGAAAAGAAGTCAAAGTCGGGTTACAAGACTGTTGATTTAAAGAAAAGTATTAAAAATTATTCTTTATCGGAAAAATATGATTTTGCCGAGCTTGAAATTGTACTTTCCGCAGGCAGTACCGACAACGCAAATCCGAACCTTATTATCAAGGCTTTGGAAAATGCTACGGGCGAAGAATTTTACACCGATATTACAAGAGAGGATTTATATAATTCTGACATGGAATTATTTAGATAAACTATGTTTACATTTACAATTCGCAATGCAAATTCATACCAAGCAATTTTTTAACGGCGGCATTGACAAAGAATTTGAAAAACTTGAAGACGAAATTTCAGCAAAATTTCTTGAGTATATCAAGCTGTATTCTAAGCTGTAATTAAGATTTTTAAAAAATCACACAAAGTTTCACATTTTTTTGTACTTCTATTCATATAATCGTCACAAAAGCAGGTTATTATATAAGCACAATAAAGTTAACAAGAAGTTTTCATAGATTTTCCTCTTCTAAATTTTCTAACCAATGCAATGACCGACACAGTCGGTCATTTTGCTTTTTAACGAAAACGGAGCAGTTATGTATTATTATTCTCTAAACGAATATTTAAAAAACACCTTTGGCGAAAAGGTATATAAAATTTCACTTGACGGCGGTATGACTTGCCCTAACCGTGACGGCAAAATAGACACACGGGGGTGTATTTTTTGCAGTAGGGGAGGTTCGGGAGAATTTTCCGCCGACAGAAACCACAGCATAACCGAGCAAATTCGGGAGGCTAAAGAGAGAATCGGCAGAAAAACCGATTGTAAAAAATTTATTGCTTACTTTCAGCCGTTTACAAATACATATGCGCCCGTTGAATACCTTGAAAAAATTTTCACCGAGGCTATAGAACCCGATGAAATTGTCGCTTTGTCGGTCGCTACCCGTCCCGACTGCCTGCCTGACAAAACCGTAAATTTGCTCTCAAGATTTAATAAAATAAAGCCTGTGTGGGTGGAACTCGGCTTGCAGACAGTTCATAAAAGCACGGCAGACTATATTCGCCGTGGATATGACTTAAGCGTGTATGATGATGCGGTTAAGCGCCTGCACAAGGAGGGCATAAGCGTAATAACGCACATTATAATCGGTTTGCCTAACGAAACGGAAGATATGATAGTGCAGAGTGCTGAATATGCGGGCAAATGTTCCGACGGAATTAAGTTACAGCTTTTGCACATATTAAAGGATACCGACTTATGCGATGAATACGAAAAGGGCAATGTGCCCGTTCTGTCGCTCGAGCGATATGCGGATATACTTGTAAAATGCCTTAGAGTTATCCCAAAAACCACCGTAATACACAGGCTTACGGGTGACGGAGATAAAAAAATACTTGTAGCCCCCTTGTGGAGCGCAGACAAAAAGCGTGTGCTTAACTATATTAACAAGGTATTAAGGGAAAGCGAATAATAAGTATTATTAATTTTAAAAAAAGTCTTGATTTTCCTTTGCGTATTTGATATAATAGGCATTGTCTTTGGAGAGATGTCCGAGCTGGCCGAAGGAGCATGATTGGAAATCATGTGTACGGTAATCACCGTACCAGGGGTTCGAATCCCCTTCTCTCCGCCATAATTTTAAAAAGTCTTGTCGATTTCGGCAAGGCTTTTTCTTTTGTTATAATGCTTTATTGTGAAAAATATTGCTGAAAAAGTGCGGTTATAATAAATAACTGCCAAACCAATGCAAATTATGCATATTGACAGCAAAAATTTTTTATTATAAAAAATTTATAAAATTATAATTCTTTGAAGTAATTTAAAATATTATTATTGCACAATAATTATATATTTGTTTTGTATATAATTAATAAAGAAATGTCAAAATCGACAAAACAACAAAAAAATATTGAAATAAAAACCTAAAAATGTTATAATATTAAGGAATAAAAATATGGGTTCGTATACGGTCTGACTGCCGAATACAGCAAATTCACCGAAGGTCAGTCGGTAAAAGCGGTCGCCGTCAAAGCAAAACTTCCCTCTCGGACGGTACAGACTTATTCGGCTCATATGTTTCAAATTTTTTTAATGGAGGTAATAAAAATGAAAACGAATTTCAAGCGTATTGGCAAACAGTCGATTTCTATTGTGCTTGCTGTTATGATGATGCTTTCGACTATGCTTGTCGGTATGGTTACTTCGAATGCAGTAGAAATCAAAGCTAATACAGACTTTTATCTTGATATTAGTAAGGCTACTAAGTATTTTAGTGATCCAAATAGTATATATATGTCTGTTGTTGGTTCAGGTAATGAGAACTTCGAATCATCTGAAATTGATTCGTCAGCTATAACTAGTGGCAATTATAGTCCATCGAGGGATACTTGGTACCAAATGACGCAAATAGATAATTCTAATATCTATAAAGTAACTGTTACGACATCTTCAAATATTGGAAAAGTATCTTTTTGGAGTAATGATATTCGGTACTATGATGATGTTTATGCTGTTAGTTGTACTTTAGGTAAAACTTATGATGGTAAAAATAATTTATTTACTTTAACTAAAAATTCAGTTCATCATGATACTCAGCAATCTTATTCTTTTGGCGGTGATTGGTCAACCTATGAAAGTACAGAACCGACAGACCCGACAGAACCTACAACTCCTGCAGGTGATATTGTTGTTTACTTCGCTAATCCTGTACATGGCGGTTGGACTGATGTGTATAATTATATTTGGAATGAATCCAATGGTAACACGTATACTGATGGCTGGCCTGGCAATAAACTCACAGATATTTTACAGAGTGACTATTCTTATAATAGTAATGCATATAATGTTTATAAGGTAACTATTCCTAAAGCTTACGATAGCATTATTTTTAACAATAAAGCTGGTGAACAGACAGGTGACCTTAAAATATCTAACAAGACATTAGTTAATGGAAATTTGTATATTTATAATGCTAATGCAACTGATAAAGTCACTGTTGTGAAGGATTATCAACCGCCTGTAGCAAATCACAGCGTAAAATTAGCTACTGATTCATCTGCTAACGCTACAGTTACTGTAAATAACAGCGAGCTTCCGGTAAAGGTTGCCGAAAACGCAACCTACTCCCTCACAGTAACACCTAACGAGAATTACTACATTAAGAAGATTACAGTTGGCGGCGAAGTTAAATTCACTCAGACTGCTGATAACTATGCTGACTCAAAGAATGCAATTACAATTCCTGACTTAACAATGGGTACAGCTGATGTAGAAGTTAAGGTTGAGGCTGTTACCGCCCCTGTACAAGTTGTACTTACTGCTACTTTAGTTGACGGTGACAGAGGTTCTGCATACATTGCGTCTTACACAGACAACGAAACGGGTGAAACTGTAACTAATACAGACAAAACTCTTATCTCGGTAAATGCAAAGCCAGGTACTTCGGTTACATTTAAAGCTGAGTCGGTTGACGGCTACTTCCCAAAGTGGAGCTTTGGCGGTAAGTCTTCAGTTGGCAATACATTTACTCTTGACGGCACTTCGGTAACCGGCACAACTCCTGTTACTGTTTACCTTACCTATGAAAAAATTGAAAATCATAACATTACTGTTGAAAGCAATAAGGGTGGTAAAGTAAATTATACTTACAACGATACAACAAACACAGTTGCCGAAAACACAACTTCTTCTCCTATTTCTGTTGCGTCTAACTCAACTATCACACTTAAAGCTACTGCTGATACAGCCAAAAACTATGTATTCAGCGGTTGGAAATTTGACAATCCAACCAATGTAGTATTTGCAGATGGTCAGGACGCTTTATCGCCTTCAATTACAATTAGTGTTGTTGACGACGTAAAGGTAACTGCAACTTTTGAAGAACAATCAGGCACTGTTTCAAATTGGAAGTTTATGTTGTCTGACAGTGATGAAAAACTAATTAAGGATTCTACAGGTACTTATACAACATCATATCCAGTTTACCAGAAACCTGACGGAACATATTCTGTAACTTTCCCTGTTTCTGCAATCTCTTCAAATACTACTCAGTATTTTACATTCTCTAAAACAGGCGATAATACTGGATTTGAACCAGGAGACGCAAGATTAGATGTAAAAATTGCAGATAATTTTAAACAATATGTTAAAGAAGCAAAGAAAAAAGAATGGGGCCAAAAATATGTTGTTTTAGCATCATTCCAAAACACTGATGATATTGACACTATTAACGTAACATATGATCCTAAAACATATACCTATACAATTGACGGTTCGTGCTATGTTCTGCCTGAAAATTCTCATAAGGTATATGCTACTATGGGTAGTAGTGTTGGCCTTAAATACGGTAAAACTACTATTAGCTTATTAAACGGTCAAGCTCCTCTTAAAACTTATAAAAAAGATTACTACAATCAGTATATTGTTAATGCTGACGAACAGATTACTGTTGAATGTCAGATGAATTCAACAGAAGCTAACCTTGGCTATTATGTATATGCTTTTGTTGTAAACGGCGAAAAGGTAGATGTAGTAGATAACGGCAATAATGTATATCAGACTGCTTCACCTATTACTGTAACAAAGGATCTTGAAATCACTCCAATTTACTATAATAAAGTAATTGAGGCAGACGGTAACTATATTACTATTTATACCAATGCTCCTGCAGAACTCCAAACTCTTTGGGGAAATTCAATTTCAATTTATTCTTGGTATAAAGGTGATGATGGTAAATACTTGGAAATGGACGGCGCTTATCCCGGTCAGCTTATGATGCGTGACTCTCAGGGCAGATTTGCCGCTAAGGTTTCTAAGTACGCTTATACTAATGTTGACGGTAAATTTACTTGTGATAAGAGCAAACAGGTATTAGGTATTACAAATAATAACTACTACGAAAACGAAGATGTTCACAATAATTTCCTTACAACAGCTGCTCAAAAGGTTAATAACCAGACATACGACTATGATGACTTTGAAAAGCTCACTGGTATGGGATACGATACCGTTGAGTTTGATGTAAAGTATTACGCTGATAAAACCGTGTCAAACCAGGAGTTACTTGTTAATAATGCTACAAATAACATATCTATGGCAGGTAAACCTATTATTCCTCAAACCGCTACAAAATATGAAGATCTTACCAACATTGATGGTAAGCTTGTAAGTATTCTTGGATATACTAACGAAACAGCCAAAGCTAAAAATAGTACCGGCTTAATTACCGGTGAACCACTAAAGATTATTTCTGTTGGTAACCAGAATATGAAAATCGGTGACAGTTATAACATATGGTCAACTATTTGGTATGTATATAAGTCCAACGGAGATTATGTTACTCAGGGTATGCCATCTGACTTTATTCCAAGAGGTTCTGTTGGCGAAGACGGCAACTTTACTGAGGGAAATATTTCTGAGCAGACACCCGCATATCAGGCTATAGTTAAAGCCGGTTTACAGTACAACAGTGCTGTTATATCCTATGAAGTCAAGATGGATGCAACAACATCTGCAGATAAAAGGAACACAGGTGTTCGTGTTGATGGTCGTTGGTACTATGCTCGTTCTACCGATCAGGTGGATGCAAAAGTTGGTATCATTTACAGAAATTCTGAAAATGATGTTTGGACAGTTGATAAGCCTTCTGGTGATTCTAAAATTACCGGTAAGGTAACAGGCGGCTCAGCTTCCTTTGACTATACGGATAGCGTTGGTTCTACTCACACTAACTTAGCTTCTGATTCTGTAGAAAGAAATACAATCATTACATTGAACGCTACTAACGGTACTCAGTATAAGTTTATAGGTTGGGCTACCCCAATATATGATGAAGCCGGTAAAGTTACAGGTTACACACCTCTTAACCTTACAGACCTTAACGCAACATATACTGTAAGTACAAATACAGAGCTTTATGCAATGTATGAGCCATACGCTACAGGTTCTGTAACAATAACTCATTCAAAATATACAGGTCCTGATTCACATAACGGTCTTGGTATTTTCTCTGTAACAGCTAAAGTGTTTGACGCTAAAGGCAATCTTGTTGAATCTCAGGTCATTGATGCTCAGAGCACCTCTAACACTGTAACTCTTAAAGATATAGTCAACAGAAATGACGACTCATATATTGAGGTTACTCTTACTACTCAGTCATATGCTAAGTCACACTTCCTTAACTTCTATTATCCAAGTGTAGCAGGCGGTGTTTCTACATTGACAAAAGAGCCTAACGGTGAATTTTACGATAAGGAATGTACTGCTGCTGGTCCTGCAACTATAACTTATATGGTTAAGGTTTCAGACCTCTTTGTTAATGACAAGCAGACTGTAATGGCTCTCAACTACTATTCAGATCTTAAGTTGCCTGAGGTTAAGTCAAATATTACATTTAACTACAATCCTTACAATACAGCTCCAAATCCAAATCCTGTTGCCGGTAAGGGTAATGGTAAAACAACATTTACTCTTACTATTACTAAGAATGGTGAAACTGCTCCGGTATTTACTACAACCGGTGATTTAAGTAGCTTAACTCTTAAGGCTAACGGCAACATTAAGAGTATTATTGAGGATTATGTAGCAAATGCTGATAATGGTACTGATTACACAATCTCAATTAAACTCAATTCTGTAGCAGATAATCATTGTTATGTTGGTAAATCATATTATCAGCAAAATGATTCAGGCAGTTATACTTATGAGGAAATAGGCAATACAGTAGAAATTCAGCTTTCTGAGATATATGATATTCCTAATAATAAGTTCTATACTAATACAATAAATCTTTACACTGACTTTACTGCCGATGAATTTAACTACAATGTAACATTTAAGTATCTTGGCTACGAGAGCAGAAAGTATTACAATACTAACGGCTT
Organism: Ruminococcoides bili; assembly: GCF_040093295.1. NCBI lineage: Bacteria > Bacillati > Bacillota > Clostridia > Eubacteriales > Oscillospiraceae > Ruminococcoides > Ruminococcoides bili. Next base: position 5,876 of record NZ_JBBNJY010000021.1, on the reverse strand, counting down.
TAATCAGGAGCAGATTCCTGCAAGTGCTATTAATCAGAATTGGTGGAAAACTTACACAGTAAAAGGCACATTCTATGGTTCTGACATTGACAAGTACTTTGATGAGGTTGACGGTTCTTATAAGTTTAAGGAGTCATTCCTCTTAAAGGTTGCACCATACGAAGACAACTTTGTACAGTCTATCACATGGGATCTTAGCAATGTTGATTATTCTACAACCAACGCTATGCTCTCAGTAACAGCTACTGTTCCTGCTAAGTATGACAACGGTTTTGTAACTGTTACAGCCGACTTAGGCGATGATAAGCCAAAGCAGACATATTCAGTAAACTATGCTTCACTCGTTACACCTAAGAATCTTGTAGGTCCAACAACTCAGAGTACTAATGATGAGGATTACCTCATTGTTGCTCCTGAAACAAATGCTAATGGTGAAAAGTTCAGTTACTGGACAATCCAGACTGATGACAGCAACGGCATTGTAGTAGCTAAGTGTTATACAAGAGAGTTTAACTTCCTTGCTTATGACAATTATCTCATTACCGCTTGCTACGGTAAAGATGTTGACGCTTCTAAGTTAGGTGTATCTGCCACAATGCAGTTCCTTGAGTATTCAAGAAACCAGTATGATTCAGGCAGAGATAAGGTATATGCTGACTTTGCAGTTTCTTATAATTACAACGGCAAAAAGCTTTGTGCTGACATTAATAAAGATGTAGTTTGCGGTGTAGTATTTGTTGTAAACAGCAAATACAGTTCAGCTGCTGACGCTACTGATAAGTTCACAGTAAATGAGTCTGATTTACTTGAAAAAGTTAAGGCTCTTAACAGCGGCAACTCATCAGATAAGACAATGGGTGACGCTAAGGTTTACAACTACAAGCTTAACAAGAAAAATCTTGATAACAAGAACAGACTTGAATATAGCTGGAATGTAAACAACACTGAAAACAACCAGAATCTCACAATACTTGCTTACTCATACATTTACAATGCTACTACTGATGAATATAGCGTTTCTGCTCCTCAGGAATTCAAATTCTTCAATGTTGGCAATAAGACATATGAAGGTTAAGCAATAGAAAAGGAGGCAATTATGAAAAAATCTTATATTTCCCCTGAAATTGAGATTCAAAAATTCTCTTTTGAGGATATTCTTGCTGGTGGCGGAACCGATGACCCTGGTTTAAAATATAGCAATCCTGAGAATCCAGGTTACGAATCCGGCGGTGAAGAGGGCGACCTCTAATAATAACACATAATTTTGGTAAGGCAGTCTTTTGACTGCCTTACTATAAAAGGTGATTTTTATGATTAAAACCATTGCAAAAAAACTTTCTGTTTTTGTTTTAGCTTTATCATTGCTTTTAATGTCTGCCGTTCAGTTTAGTGCAGACTCATACCTTGTAAGTAAAGACGGTTTTTATTATTTGATTGAAAATTCTGAGGCGGTAATTTACGGATATGATTATAATAATCGTACTACCGATATTGTAGTGCCGAACACAATCAGTGATTACCCTGTAACAAAAATTGCTCCTCGTGCATTTTCAAACAATACTAAGCTTACAAGCATTTCATTTACAAATGCAATGTCATTAAAGAGCATTGGCAAATATGCTTTTTACGCTTGCAGTTCTATTGAGGAAATTATAATTCCCGGTTGGCTAAACAGCATTGGCGAGTTTGCTTTTCAGGATTGCACAGCTTTAAAGAATGTTTCTATTTACAGCAATGTGTCAGTAATTCCCGAGCAGGCATTTGGCAACTGCATTTCGCTTGAGAAGATTAATATTCCAAGTACAGTAAAGTCTCTTGGCAGCTATGCTTTTTATAACTGCTCTGCACTTACCGAGCTTACACTTTCAAAGAACATTACAGACATTGCAAACGGTGCTTTTTACAACTGTCCTAACCTAACTTTATATGGCTATTACGATACAGTTGCAGAAAGCTATGCCGAGCAGAACAACATTCCTTTTGTTCATCTTGATAAAAAGGTGATTTCGGGTGATGTTAATCTTGACGGCAAGATAGATGTTAATGATGTAACACTTCTACAGCGTTACATTGCAGGTGAGTCTGTATTAACAGATGACGCTGTTAAGGTTGCCGACTTTAACAAAGACAGAATTATTGATGTAATTGATGTTACAGCAATTCAGACATTTATCGCTAACGGTCAAAACTAAATTATTAAACTTAAGCACAGGTGGCAACATCTGTGCTTTTTCTTGCTTATTTTTAGATTTTGTTATATAATAAAATTTGGTGATGTTATGCCGATTTACAAAATTGCTGATATTATAACTGATATAAAACCTAAGTTTCGCTACTTTGAAAGTATCGCAGAAGATTATTTATATACAGGCAATGAACCTGTTCAAATTAAAATTTCGATTCGTGAGGATTATATACGAAAAAGAGCAGAAAAAAATACTCACTTAACACTTGGTAATTTGGAATCAATTTTTCTTGCCGATACATTCAATAAAAAAATTCTGAAATATAATGCAATATTTCTCCATTCGTCTGCAATCCTTTATAAAGGCAAAGCGTATCTTTTTTCTGCCGATTCGGGAGTGGGCAAGTCAACGCACACAAAACTGTGGATAAAAAAATTCGGCGCTGAAAATGTACAGATAATCAATGATGATAAGCCGATTATCAGATTTATTGACAATGATTGGTATGTGTACGGTTCGCCTTTTGACGGTGGAACGGGCATAAATAAAAATATCCGTGCAAAACTCGGCGGCATTATTTTTCTTGAAAGGGCAGAGGAGAACAGTATTGAAGTCCTTGACAAAAACAGTATTTTTTCAAGAATATATAAAAATACGATTAAATTTTCTCTTGACGATGAATATGCGGGATATATGTTAAATACGGCTGATAAGTTGATTAAGGAAAATTATTTCTATTTGCTAAAATGCAATATGAATATTGAATCGGCGGAAATTTGCGAAAAATTTTTACTGACAGGAGATAGCTATGGAAAAGCTGAAAAAAATACTTGATTCCGAAACCAATAAGTGGATAGTAAAAAAAGCCAAACCACAGGTTTTCGGTATTATAATTATGTCTGTTATTTTCGGCGGAATGGCATATCTCGGTGTTGCGGTCGCTACTTTGTCGAGAGGTATTGTGGATTCGGCGGTTAACTCTGATGTCGGCGGAATTGTGTATTTCGCAATTATACTTATTTCACTTACGATCGCACAGCTTGTCATAAGAATTATAAGTAAGGTGCTGACTTTCAATGTATCGTCAAAACTTGAAATTTCTATAAAACAAGATATTTTCGATAATATTATCAGAAAAAAATATAATGAGATTTCAAGCATACACACCGGCGAACTACTTAACAGAATAACAAGCGATGTGTCGGTTTTAGTCAGTTCGATTATTTCTATAGTGCCGAATATGGTGTATTTTATCGTAAAATTGGTTGGTGTTTTTGTTGTACTGTTTGCTATTGATAAAACTTTCAGCCTTGTTTTTGTTTTCGGCGGTGCGCTGATGTTTGTTGTTGTGCTGCTTTTTAAGTCAAAAATGAAAACATTGCATAAGGCGGTACAGGAATCTGACGGTAAGACAAGGTCGTTTTTTCAGGAGATTTTTTCAAGTCTGCTTGTGGTAAAAGTTTTTGGCGCTGAAAATAAGGTATCTGAAAATGCTATGAATTTGCAACAAAATAATTTTAAAATAAAACGAAAAAGAAATTATATCTCTATAGTTGCCACAACCGGATTTTCTTTTATATTTGCCCTCGGATATATGTATGCTTTAATTTGGGGTGCTTTTGCAATCAGCGACCATACCATTACATACGGTGTATTGACTTCTATGCTTGCGCTTGTGTCGCAAATTCAAGGCCCTGTTCGTGGTATCAGCAGTATTTTGCCGTCATATTATTCTGCTCTTGCAAGTGCGGAGCGACTTATGGATATTGAAAATCTCGATAATGAAGATGTGGTAAATAATTCTGCAATCGATACCGAAAAGCTGTATGATAAGACAGAAAAAATAGTTTTTGATAATATTACTTTCAGCTACGGCAGGGAAAATGTGCTTGAAAATACAAGTCTTGTGCTAAAAAAAGGTGATTTTGCATTGCTTGCGGGAATTTCGGGAATAGGCAAAAGTACGCTTACAAAGCTTTTGCTTAATGTAATTTCACCTGATAAAGGCGAGATTTATCTTTCGCTTTCAAACGGAGAAAATGTGTTTGTTGATAAAAATATAAGATGTATGTTTTCGTATGTACCGCAAGGTAATTTTCTGCTTTCGGGTACAATCAGAGATAACATTGCATTTGTGTCGAATAATCCCGATGACGAAAGAATTATTGAGTCTGCGAAAATTGCCTGCGCTTATGATTTTATCAGCAGATTGCCAAATGGACTTGATACTGTCGTGGGTGAGAACGGAAAGGGCTTGTCGGAGGGTCAGATACAAAGAATTGCGATTGCGAGAGCGGTTTACTGTAATTCTCCGATTATTATTTTTGATGAGGCAACCTCGGCACTTGACGCCGAAACAGAAGTTCAACTGCTTAAAAATCTTAAAACACTCAAAGATAAAACTTGTATTTTGATTTCTCATAAAATGGCGGCAAAAGAAATTTGCAACAAAGAAATTGTAATTAAGAATAAAAAAATTATTTCTTACGATATTTAGGTGGGTACAAGCAAAATCTCACTCCTGACTGAATACTTATAATTAGGTATAAATCCGATTATAAGCATTGTCAGGGGTGATTTTTTGATTGAATTAATTAATTTTCTGGGGCAGTACCTTTGCTTTTTTATTCTTCATATCTGCGGAAACGGCTCTTTTCCAAAACCTCTTTCCGAAAAAGAGGAGCACGAGTATCTTGTGCGGAGTGCAAAAGGGGATATAGAGGCGAGAAATATTCTTGTTGAACATAATTTAAGGCTTGTGGCACACATTATAAAAAAATATTACGGCAATCAGAGTGAACAAGATGATCTTGTGTCAATCGGCACTATCGGACTTATAAAAGCGATAAATACCTATGACATAAGCAAAAAAATTAAGCTTTCAAGTTATGCGTCACGATGTATCGAGAATGAAATATTAATGCATTTCCGTAATGCTAAAAAGACGGCGCAGGATATTTCACTCAACGAAGCGATTGACAGCGATAAGGACGGAAATCCGCTGACTTTGCTTGATATAATGGCGGTTGATGACAATATACTTGAGCAGATTGATTTTCAACTCAACAGTAAAAAGCTCAGTCAGTTTATTAACGAAGAACTTTCACCAAGGGAAAAAATGATAATTGTTATGCGCTACGGACTTGACGGGAGCGAGCCGCTTACACAGAAAAAGATTGCACAGAAATTGAATATTTCCCGTTCGTATGTAAGCAGAATTGAAACCAAGGCTTTAAAACTTTTACGAAAACGCTTTGATAACAGTTCAAATTTGTAAATTATTTTAAAGAAAAAAGGCGGTCGAAAGACCGTCTTTAGTTATGAGCCTATGCTGTTGATGAGGTTTTGCATTTCCTGTTTGGATGAAACATTGTGTGCTTTCTCAAGCACGATTTCTTTTTCGTCTTTTTCCATTTGAGCAAATTTTTGCATTGCACTTTCATTTTTTGCAAGTGCATTTACAAAGCCTAACGGCATATCTTTATACATTTTTCATCACCGATATTATTATTTTCAGTTTTGAAAATAATATTCATTTAGATAAATTATTGTTTAGCGGAGTGTCGGTTGGGTATTGAAATTTAGCTAACGCTAAATTATCCTCACAAAAGCAAAAAAAGTTTACTCAATTTTTTCAAAAATTGCGGGTTTGGGCAGCGCCCATAAAATCTTCCGATATAACAATTTATC
>NZ_JBBNJY010000020.1:0-36783 GCF_040093295.1 Ruminococcoides bili | reverse complement strand
TATTGTACTACTTTTAAATATCAATTAATTTCAAAATACAAGCATAAAATTTAAAGGTTCTCTAACATGAAAAGGTTGACCAAACTTTTATAATTGCTTGTCAAAACAGTTTGCTAAACCGTAATTTACCCAACGCAAAAACAAACATAACAACTAAAAACACCGTCATTGTCGGACAGAACCGATAATGACGGTGTTTTGTTTTTAAATATTATAAAATAATTAATTTTCGGCAATGGCTTTAAGCTCTGCAATGGCTTTTGCGCTGTCTTCGGCTTTGAAAACAGCTGTGCCGGCAACACATACATCAACACCTGAATCGGCTGCCTGTTTGATTGTCGATGTGCTGATTCCGCCGTCTGCCTCAATAAGAACATCAAGACCACGCTTTGCGCACTCTGCTTTGATTTCCTGTACTTTCGGCAGCATATCCGCCATAAAGCCCTGACCGCCAAAACCCGGTTCAACAGTCATAACGAGCACCATAAACAATTTGTCGAGATATGGGAAAACTGCGCTTGCAGGTGTGTTCGGCTTAATTACAAGTCCGGGTTTTATGCCGTTTTCTGTGATTTTATCAATAGTTTTGCTGATGTCGGAGTCGCTTTCTGCATGAAAAGTAATAATATCTGCGCCGGCTTTTGCAAAATCATCTATATACTTAAGCGGTTCTGAAATCATAAGATGTACATCAAATGGTTTTTCGGTGTAACTTCTTACTGCTTTTATTACAGGTGCGCCGAATGTGAGGTTCGGCACAAAGTGGGCGTCCATAACATCAAGGTGCATATAGTCGGCACCGCATTTATCCATTTTTTCAATTTCTTCTCCCATTTTTGCAAAGTCACAGGAGAGGAGTGAAGGAGCAATTTTCATTTTGCAAACTTCCTTTCATCAGGTTTTATGTATAAGCGGTGCAACAAGTGTAGCAACGCCCCAGAACATTGAATATATAAGTACCTCAAGTGTGCCGAGCACGCCTACTCCCGCATAAAGTGCAAGGGTGGCTGTGAGCAGTACGCCGAGTACAATCGAGATAAGCTGAATTACGATTGAAAGTGAAATATTACGCTTTATTTGTACACTTCCCGATACAGCCTTTAAGAAAGCCGATGTTTTACCGTTTGTGATGAGGTAAGCTCTTGAAGTTTCTTCAAATGTAGACTTACATTCCTTAAGTACCGTGCCAAGTCCTGTGGGAAGTACCTTTACTGTACGGTAAAATACATTGTAAAGACTGCATATAAGGTCATTTGTAATATTGCAGTCGGTTGAGTGCACAAGTATGCTTATGCCGTTTGCCTCGGCTCTGTGAAGTTCCGGCATAAGGATTGAATCGGCAATATAGTGAGTTACAAACATTGCAATCAGTCTGCCTGCACGGGCAACATATGTTACCTGTTTGCCGCTCTGAATGTACTTGTCCTCATACTCAATACTCGGAGTTTCTACGCTGTATTTTGTCATAAGCTCACGGTTGCCGACAAGGATTCGTTCACCGTTTACCCAGCCTACAAGTCCAAGCTCATCTTCGTAGAGAACGCTCTCAACCTCCGGCAAATCGCCCTCGGTTTCATCGACTACCTTTTCAAATACTTTGGCAATCGGGTTTTTAGCCTCTTTAAGAATTGCAATTCCGCACAAAAGCGATTCGTCTGTATTGTAATCCTCAAAAGTCTTTATGCCGTCAAGGAATACCGAGTCGGCAGGGAAAAGCTCGTTTGCGTCAATCATTACCGCTGTACTGTCGCAGAACTGTTTTACCGACGGATAACCCGAAAGCATTGCGCCTGTAGGCAAAAGTTTTTTGCAGAGGTTATACATAGGAATGTTTACCGCAAGTAATGTTGAAACAGGAACGCATACCGCACATACAAGCGCAAATGCATTTACCGCACCCGAAAACGAACCGAAGAATATGCCGTAAAGGAGCGCAACCACTACCGCAATTATTGAGGTAGCAGGTGCAAGCTTGGAGGCGAGGTCTTCACTGGGGTCGGGTGCATAGGAGATCTTAAGAAAGTTTGACGGAAAACCCGTGCGGTGCTGATAAGCAATGATTGGCTGCTCAACAGCCGTACCGCTCATCATCTGTGTTGCCACAGATTCGTTATTGTAAATTTTAGCGGCATATCGCTGACCGTCGGCAGCGGTAAACTTAAAGTTTTCTTTAACTCTCAGTACCATAAGCAATTTGCCTAAGTTGTTGGCAAAGAAAGCAACCAGAACTATTACCGTATAGTAGTTGATGTCAAAGCCGGTAACTCCGTACAGACAGAAGAAAGATACCACTGTCTGTATTACGGACGCAACCGCCGCAAGTGCAACCGCCGTATCGGAATTTCCTTTAAAATGCGTAAGCGGTGTAAGTCCGCTCATTATTGATACTCTGTTTACAAAGGTTGAAAAACCGATTAGCAAAAAGTTGATTACCGCATAGGCAACAGGAGCAAAAAATACTGCGCTGCATATTGCCTGCGGGAACAGTCTTACAAGCACCGTAATTATTATTGATACAAGTGCAAGTCCGCCTGTGAGCATTGTTCTGCCAAAGAGCTTTTTTATGTTCAGGTTGATTTCCTGCATTATGCTCTTTTCGTCATCTTCGCCCATATAGTCATCGACCACTTCGGTTTCCTTAACGGGAGTGTCGTTATCGTCCGACGCATCTTTTGAAAAAAATCCCACAAGGCTCGACATTATCTTTTCTGATGCCGAATGAAAATCAAGCGGCTCAACTTCGTCATCGTCCTCTTCAACAATGACTGTACGCTTGGTTTCGGGCTTTATTACATGAGCGATTACCGATGGATTTTTTGATTTTATATATTCCTCGTACTCATATCCGACAACCTCGGAAAATTTGCCCGCTTTTACATTCAGTGCGTTCTGCTCGCCCTCTTTGCGGTAAACAGGCACTTTGGCTATAACCTTTTTGTGCTGTTTAACATCGGGTTCGGGAGTTTTGAACAGTTCGTCAAACTTGCCCTGCGGCTCGTTCGGAGCTTTGGGCGGTTTGGTATCGTCGTCCGTAATATCTATATCAATAGTATGTATACTTTTTATGTGAGTTTCGTTGTCGTTGAACTGGTCGACATCGTCTAAAATATCTTGAGAAAAAGTTGTGCCCTCGGAATATTCGGGAGTAAGGGTGACAATTTCTTCATCGTCTTCGTTTTCCGAGTCCGTATCTGTTTTTTCGTCGGAGTTTGTTTGCTCTGTTGACTTGTTTTCTTCAAGAGCGGTTTCTTGCTTTTCCTCCGATTTTTCGTCTTTATCCTGCTCCGTATTTTTTTCGGTTTCTTTTAAAATTTCGTTTTGCGGTGACGGGTAGTCATCGTCCGTACCCTCAAGAACAAGCTCGGCTTGCAGGGTAGTGGCTGTTTTGTCGCCTGAAATTTCATTTTCGTTTACAGTCTGTTCTTTATCCACATCAAGAGGATTGCTGTTTTCAAGCCTCGGCTTTTTATCTGCATTGCTGAAAATTTCGGCAACAGGCTGTTTTGCTCTGTATTTTTGAGCAGTAAGCTCCATTTTTTCCTGATCTAAGAGGTATTTTGATTCCTCTAAGATTTCGTCAACCTCTCTGTCACGGTCAATAAGCTTGCTGTCCTCATTGGTTTGGTTATTCGGCAAATTTATCACTCCTTTAACAAAAAGCGTTTATCTGTCTTTCATTGCGCTGTACATTATAATGCCTGCCGCAACAGATGCATTAAGAGAATTTATTTGTCCTTTCATCGGCAAAGATACTATAACATCGCATTTCTCACGCACAAGTCGGGAAATTCCCTTACCCTCGTTGCCTATTACAATTGCGCACGCACCCGAAAAATTGCATTTTTGGTAGTCTGTACCGTTCATATCTGCACCGTACACCCATACGCCCTTGCTCTTAAGGTCATCAATCAGGGCGGCAATGTTTGTTACTCTTGCCACACGCATATATTCTATTGCACCGGCAGACGCCTTGCCTACTGTGTAGGAAAGTCCCACACTGCGTCTTTTCGGAATAATTACACCGTGAACTCCGGCACATTCTGCGGTACGGATGATAGCGCCGAGGTTGTGCGGGTCTTCGATTTCGTCAAGAATTACAATAAAAGGAGGCTCGTCCTTTTCTGCCGCATACGCAAGAATATCATCTACCGTTGAGTATTCTCTGACAGCGGCAAAAGCGACAATGCCCTGGTGGTTTTCGTTGCCGCTTACATAGTCAAGTTTTGTGCGGTCAACTTCTTTTACAAGTATGCCCTTGTCCTTGGCTTTGGCAAGAATTCCCACAACAGCGCCGCTCTTTTCGCCCCTTGCGACAAGAATTTTATCAATAGGTCTGCCACTGCGGATAGCCTCGCTTACAGGATTTCTGCCTGCTATAACATCAGGCTTTACTTCTGTATCGTTGTTTCTGTTATTCATATAAAGCTTTCCTCGCTTTGTCGATAATCTGTTTTTTGAGTATCTGAAAGTCATAATTTTGTCTGTATGCTTTCAGATACTCTTTAAATTATAACACATATTAAATTGATTAGGAATAGTTTAGCGAAAAAAAGCTGTCGAGATATACTGCTCCTTTGTCAAAATTTTCGGGAATTATGCCGTACAGCCCTGTGGTTCTGTCCATAAAAAGATAATTGTGCATAGGGAACGGAGTGAGCGAGCAGTACAAAACCACAAACAGCAGCAACATAAAAAATGCGGGGTAAAACAGTACCTCACACTTTTTGCTGCCGACCGTCAAGCGGAAAGATATGAAAAAAGCTAAAGTACAGCAAATGAGTGCGGCGGTAAATTCGGGCAGAAAGTGGGTTTGCGCACCTGTAAGAGAATACAGCAGGCAAATTGCCGAATATGAAAGGCAGAAAAACCAAAGGGAAACCGCCTTTGCGACAATAAATTTGCGAAACGGAATTTTTATACATAAAAGTTCGATTCCCGCCCATAAAAGATACGGAAAGAGCAAGGTTTTTTCTATTTCCCATATACTGTCGTTTACCGAACCGAACATTACGCCGATAAGTGTGTGTCCGCTCAAATCAAGCAGATTTTGCATAAAGACAGACATTATAACTATAAATAAAATTCCCGCTATTTCAAGATACATCAGTTTTTTCTGCATATAATCACCTCGTTTGTAAAATATATGCAGAAATTACCTTGGTAATGATTTAGCGTGGGTTGCGTATTCGCAGAATTTTGCGCAGAAATTCTTTGCCGTTAAACGGAACAAGCGGATATAAATAGCTTTTGCTTGAGAGCGTACGATTGGTGCAAAGTAAAACGAGATTTATTATAAACGCAATTATAAATCCCCATACATTAAATATATAGGTCAGTACAAGCAGGAGTACACGGCAGAATTTAAACGAGTAGCCGAGTTCAAAATTCGGTTGTGTGAAGTTTGCAACTGTGACAAGCGCCATATAAAGGATTGCCTCCATTGATACCCAGCCCGACTCAACGGCAAACTCAGAAAGAGCTATAGCGCCGATAATACTAAGCGGTGTGGTAAGACTGTTCGGAGTGTTGAGAGCGGCAAGCCGCAGTCCGTCAATTCCGACCTCCATAAGAATAAGCTGCCAGAATACGGGAATGTTCTGCGGTTCGTCAAGCAGTACAAAGCGAAAAAACTCGGGGCAGTAGTCGGGATTTTGCAGTGCAAGCAGCCACAACGGGGTTATAAGCACGGTTACTATTGTTATAAAATACCGTGCAAGTTTTAGGTATGTGCCTGTGACAGGCGGAAAGTAATAATCGTCAGCTTCTTCAAGCACATCAAAGATAGAAGTCGGCAAAAGCAGGGCAGACGGTGCGTTATCGACGAGAATAACTATATTTCCGTCAAGAATTGCCGATGCCGTGGTGTCGGGGCGCTCCGTGTGCTTTACCTTTGGAAAAGGGTTGTACCACAAATTTTTGTAGAGCGCCTCGACAAGGCTTTGCTGATTCATTGTAAGCGATGGAACATCAATGGCTTTTAAGCGTTTGTCGAGATTTGCAAGGAGCTTTTTGTCAACCTTGTTTTCCATATATATAACTGCGATATCTGTGTGGGATTGAGTGCCTACCGAGTATGCTTTTACCGTGAGATTTGTATCACGGATTCGCCGACGGATAAGGGCGGTGTTGTTTATCAGCGTTTCCACAAAGCCGTCACGACTGCCACGCAGAACCTTATCGTTGTCGGGCTCGCTTGTACTTCTCTGTGGGTATGTTCGTGTGTCGAGCAGGATAACTTCGGCAAAATCCTCTATTATAAGTGCGGAAATACCGCTTAAGACATCTGTACATATTTTTTTGAGGTCAGAAGTTACTTCTACTTCAACATAAGGGACTGAGGACTGTGCAAAATAGAGTGCGGATTTAAAATTTTCGGATTTTACATTTTTGTAAAAAAATTCAAGTATTTTTTCTGTAATGTCATCTTTTAAAAGCCCGTCAATAAAAAATAAAGCAGCTTTACGGTCGGCAATTATAAGGTCACGCTTGACAAGGTCAAAACTTTGGTCACTGCGCAGAGCGTCTGAAATTATTTGAAGATTTGTGTTGTAATCGGTAGTAAACATATTTCCTCCGTGTTGTATTAAATGATTGTTCAAGGTTTAGTTTTTAACATTTTATTGAAAATATGTTAAAAGATTGAAATTGATTAAAATCGGGTACTGAATTTTGAAAAAACTTAGAAAAAACCGATTTTAAAAATTTTTTTAAATTATTTTTTGAAAAATTAGCCTAATTAATGCAATTTTTGGAGTTTTTGTATGTATAGTTGAAAGGCAGTTTTAAATTTGCTTTTCAAACGGAGGTGTTTATGGAAAGAAAATCAAAAGGACTTACCGCCAAGGAAAAAACTTTTTGCAATTGTTTTGTAAGCTGCGGAAGTGCTGACGAGGCGGCTTATAACGCAGGCTTTGTCAGAAATCCAAAGAGGAGCGGAGAAGAGCTTTTGTGCAGAGAAGATATTGCCGATGAAATTAAAAGGCTCGGCAAATGCCGCACAAGTTCGCTTTCGGAGATTGCCACCGTGGGTTACAGAAGGCTTGCTTTCGGCAAAATTTCTGACGCCGTGTCGCTTTTATATATGGAAAATCCGTCAAGGGAACAGCTTGAGCATATGGATTTGTTTTTGGTTTCAGAAATAAAAAGACCAAAGGACGGTTCTATGGAAATCAAATTTTTTGACAGGCTCAAAGCACTTGAAAAGCTGACAGACGACAGCGAAAAAGAGGACAGGGCAACTCCTTTTTATGACGCTATTGCCAAGGGAGCGGAGGCATTGAGAAGTGAAACCGATGAAAGTTGATACTTTTTCAAAACAACAGCTTAAGGTGCTTTCGTGGTGGTGCAAGGAGAGCCGATACAAAAATTACGACGCAATCATCTGTGACGGCGCAGTGCGTTCGGGCAAAACTTTCTGTATGAGCATTTCATTTTTTGCGTGGAGCTTTTACAGCTTTGCAAATTCGGATTTTGCCCTCTGCGGAAAGACTATTCGCTCTCTGCGCAGAAATATGGTAACTCCGATAATTCCCGTGCTTAAAAGCCTCGGATTTGAGTGCAGTGAGCAAATTTCAAAAAATTTACTTATCGTGCGCTACGGCGATATTGAAAACAGGTTTTACCTTTTTGGAGGTAAGGACGAGTCCTCTGCCTCTCTCATTCAGGGTATGACACTTTGCGGTGTGCTTTTTGACGAAGTGGCGCTTATGCCCCGTTCTTTTGTGGAGCAGGCACTTGCAAGATGTTCGGTAAACGGTTCAAAGTTTTGGTTTAACTGCAATCCCGAATATCCCCGTCACTGGTTCTACACCGAGTGGATTCGGAAAGCCGACAGCAAAAATGCGTTATACCTGCATTTTACAATGGAGGACAATCCGTCGCTTTCAAAAGAGGTGCGCCAAAGGTACGAGGGTTTGTATTCAGGTGTGTTTTATCAGCGATTTGTGCTCGGCAGATGGGTTGCGGTGCACGGTGCGGTGTATCCGTTTATGGACGATGAAAAAATGTACTGCGAAGTGCCCAATGTCGGTTTTGACGATTTTGCGGTTTCGTGCGATTACGGTACGGTAAACCCTGCGTCATTCGGTTTGTGGGGTGAAAAAAATTCCGTATGGTATCGAATTAAGGAGTATTATTTTGATTCCCGCAGAGAGGGTTATCAACGCACCGACGAGGAGCATTACGCAAAACTCGAAGAGCTTGTCGGCAACAGAAAAGTAAGTCGGGTAGTAGTTGACCCGTCAGCCGCAAGTTTTATTGAGGTAATACGCAGACATAAAAGATTTAATGCAGTGCCCGCCGAAAACAATGTTGTAAACGGTATTCGGCTTGTAAGTCAGGCACTCAAGGACGGCAGAATAAAAATCTGCTCAACCTGCAAAGACGCAAGGAGAGAATTTGCACTTTACAGGTGGGACACAAAAAACGGCGCAGATGTGCCGATTAAGGAGAATGACCATTCAATGGATGATATAAGGTATTTTACGGCATCAATATCGACAGGCAAAAGGAGCTTTTCGGTATTTGCCCTTAGGCGATAGGAGGTGTTAGATTGAATTTGTTTTCACGCAAAAAGAAAGAGAGCAAGGGCACGGTTGTGCAGACCGCACAGAGGAAAATCAATTCCCCTCTTGCAATGTTTTCGGATGTGAGCAGTACGGCTGCGGAGCGTGAATTGTTCAGAAATCTGCGAAAATCAGTCCCGGTAATAGATGCGGCAATATGTAAGCTGATACGCTTGCTCGGTACTTTTACCGTTACGGCAAAAAACAGCCGCTGTCAGCAGATTATTGATGATTTTATGAGCAATGTATGCACAAACGGCACAGGCACGGGCATTAACGGCTTTGTGTATTCGTATATGGAGTCACTTTTGACTTACGGCGAGGCTGTGGGCGAAATGGTGCTTTCCCGTGACGGAAAAAGAGTTGTTGCACTTTACAATGCAAGTGTTGACGATGTTGAGATACAGGAGGGCAGTTCACCGCTTGACCTTGTGATTTGCTCAAAAAACGACGGAATGATTACCCCGGTTAAGTATTCAAACCTTGTGTTTGCCACTCTGTTAAATCCCGAACCCGGCACTGTCAGAGGCAGTTCGCTTTTAAAAGGTTTGCCGTTTGTAAGTTCGGTGCTTTTAAAGATTTTTGAGTCAATCAAAACCAACTGGGAAAGGGTAGGCAATGTGCGTTTTGCGGTTACTTGCAAACCGTCCGACAACACTGTATTTACAGAGGACAGCGCAAGACTTATTGCAGACGAATGGAGCAAGGCTATGCGCAGTGAAAGCGTGTGCGACTTTGTTTCGGTGGGTGATGTATCGGTAAAAGTAATCGGTGCGGAAAATCAGATTCCCGATTGCGATGTGCCGATTAAGCATCTGCTTGAGCAGATTGTTGCAAAACTCGGTTTGCCGCCGTTTTTACTCGGATTTTCGTGGTCAAGCACGGAGAGAATGAGTGAACAGCAGGCGGATATTCTTACAAGTGAGCTTGAATATTACAGAACATTGCTCAACCCGATTATTACCAAAGTTATAAGAACTGTGTTAAGGCTTGAGGGTTACACCGACGGTTTTGCTGTTGAATGGGACGACATTAATATGCAGGATGCGGTTCAGCTTTCAAACGCAAGACTTAACAATGCAAGGGCAGAACAGATTGAATTTGAAACAGGTAAGGTGAAAAATGACAGGAGAGATTAAAAAGGAAATTAATGCGGTGACAGACAGCACAACCGCCGAGGTTACCGATAAGGAAATGGAGCTTATCAATGCGTATTCACGCAGAAAGCTGACAAAGGACGAGGTATATGTTTTCGGTGTGGTTTTGTGCGACAACGATATTGACCGTGACAACGAGCGTTTTACCGTGGAGTCGCTTTTTGAACTTGAAAAACTTTTTGTAGGCAAGACGGGTATTTTTGACCACTCGCCGACAGCCAAAAACCAGACGGCAAGAATTTTTGCCTGTTCGGTTGAAAGCGTTGACGGCAGAAAAACGGCAACGGGTGATGATTATTTCAGACTTACCGCAAGGGCATATATTCCGAAAACCAAGGGTAACGATGAGATTATTCAGGCGATTGACAGCGGTATTTTAAAGGAAGTAAGCATAGGCTGTGCCGCAGGTGAAGTAAAATGCAGTGTTTGCGGCGAAAGCCTTAATCACTGCTCGCACATAAAGGGCGAAACCTACGGCGGCAGAAAGTGTTACGGCGAGCTTTGCGGTATTTATGACGCTTACGAATGGAGTTTTGTTGCCGTGCCTGCACAAAGAAGTGCGGGAGTTATTAAAAGTTTTAAGGGAAAGGAAATGAAGATGGAGGAAATTTTAAAGAGTATTTACACCAAAAAGGATATTAATTTAAGCGGTGAGGAGTGCAAAAAACTTTGCTCGTACATAGATGAGCTTAAGAAAAGTGCCGCCGACGGAGTATATTACCGTGACAGCCTTACTTCGGAAGTGCTTAGATTATCGGCTGTTGTTCAGCCTGATATTTCAAGAGAAACTATGGAGAGCGTTGCAAAGAGTATGAGCGTAGTTCAGCTTAAGGAATTTAAAAATGCTTTTGAAAAAAGGGCGGACAGCATTTTGCCGTCGGTTCCCCAGCTTTACAAACAGAAGAACGATATTACAGCCGAATCAAACGGCAATTTTAAAATATAACGGAGGATTAAATAATGAATGTAAATTTTAACGGTTATGACGAAAATGTGCTTACTTTTGAGGCAGGCACCAATCTTAAAACAGCGGGTGTTCCTGTAAAAATGACTGATGACGGCAAGGTAACGGCTTGCACAAGCGGAGAAGTATTCTGCGGTATTTGCCTTTCATTGAGAGGCGGTTATGCAACGGTTCAGCTTAAGGGCTATGTTACAATGCCCGCCAAATCAAAAATCACAGTGGGTTACAAGAAGCTTGCTGCGGGCGAGGGTTCTGCAGTGGCATCATCAACAACAGGCAGAGAGTATCTTGTGTTAAATTCAACAGCCGACTCGGTTGGCTTTATTCTTTAAGGAGGTAAAAATTATGGCAAATTTTGAAAATATTACAATTGAAAAGGGAATGTATCAGCAGAAGGGCAAGACACTTACAGATGTACTTGAAACTCTTGACCCGTCGGAAAACTATAAGGGTACGGCGCTTTCAAATCTTGACGCTTTTTCAAGACAGCTCAAGCGCTTTGACATTAAGGTGAACGGCAGCGGCAGTGACTGCGTGGAAAAATTCTTCCAATCCTCGGACTCGGCGGCACTTTTCCCCGAATATGTCAGCCGTGCGGTAAGGCAGGGTATGGAGAGAGCGGATATTCTCCCGCAGATTGTGGCTACCGTTACAAATATTGACGGAATGGATTACAGAAGCATTGAGTCCGATATGACAGACGATGACAAGACTTTAAAGCCTGTGGGCGAGGGCGCTGTAATTCCGCAGACAAAAATCAAGACAAGAGAAAACCTTGTAAAACTTCACAAGCGTGGCAGAATGCTTGTGGCATCATATGAGGCGGTAAGATTTCAGCGTATTGATTTGTTTACGGTTACATTAAGACGAATCGGCGAGTACATTGCAAGGGCACAGCTTAAAGACGCTATTGAGGTGCTTGTAAACGGTGACGGCAACGCAAATCCTGCGGCAAATGTTGATGTTGCGGCGAGCGGTTCAATTACTTATGCCGACCTTTTAAAACTTTGGTCACAGCTTTCACCGTATGAACTCAATACAATTATTGCACCGACAGACGCTATGCAGAAGTTGCTTTCTATGAGCGAGATGCAGGATGCAAACGCAGGTCTTGATTTTCAGGCAAGCGGCAGAATGATTACACCGCTCGGAGCATCTCTCCTTCATGCTCCGGAAATGACAGGCAGCAAGATTATCGGTTTTGACAAGAACTGCGCACTCGAAATGGTACAGGCAGGCAATGTAAATACCGATTATGACAAACTTATTGACCGTCAGCTTGAAAGAGCGGCAATCACCTGTACCGCAGGTTTTTCAAAGATTTTTGCGGATTCCGTAAAGACTTTGTCTTACTGATGAGGTGAAGTTTTGAATACGGGCAACATTGTTGAAAAATTTGAACTGCTTTCCGGTATTGAGAGCAGTGAGTCGATTAAGTGGCGTAGTGTTGTGGACGATGCCTGTGCCTATGTGTATTCAAGAATTGCCGACAAACCGCTTTCCGCAAGCGATGAACGCAGGATTGAGCTTTTATGTGCCGTTTATGCGTACAAACTTTATGTTATGTGCGGTAAAAGCGAAGTTTCTTCATTTAAGGCGGGAGATGTTACCGTAACAGCTCCTGCCGATGAGGGCGACAAAGCCGAAAAGCTCTGGCAGGACCAGCTTGCAAAATGTTCTGATTTAATTAAGAAAGAGGGATTTTTGTTCGGGAGAGTGGTAACTTGAAAATCTACGGCACAGTAGGCAAACTTATTGACAGATACGGCACGGAAGTTACGGTCGATAACGAAAAGACAAAGGCTTTTATTCAGCCGATAAGGTATAACAGCAGATATTACGGTACAACAAAACGCAAAGTGTCGGGAACGGTTACTTCGGAAAGATTTTTGTATATAGGCAAGCCCGAAACAAAACTGACTTGCGACAAAAGCGTAATACAAATCGCAGACCGTAAATATATTGTTAGGAGATACGATATTTACCGTGTGGGCAGGTACGGAGTATATGCATATGGCGTACTTGCACCGTGCGGTGAGGTATTGGAGGATGAGTATGAATCAGATAACTACACAACTTGACAGAATTATTGCAAGGCTTAAGCAAAACGAAAAACTTGCAAAGGTAAAGTTTATCAGAGAGCACGGAAACCACGGTGCAGAGATAAATTTAACAAGTTTTCTTGCGGTAGTTGCGGTTACGGATACCGTACTTTCAAAAAAGTATGTGGGTGATTATCTTTCCGCATCTGTAAAGGGCGAGCAGTTTTTGGCAAAAGTGCAGATCTTTGTTTATGCTCCTGCCGATGAAAACGGCAGCGGACTTTCTGAAATAACCTGCGAGATTATGCAGGGGTTGAAAAAGGCGGATACCGAAAAAATAATTTCGGAACTGTCGGTATCCGCAATTGATTTTGATACGGATATAAATGCTATTTTCAGAAAAGTTGAGTTTACTATGGAATTTTTTGTTTGCGAGGAGGTTTAAAGGTTGAGGGAATTTTTAAAGGGAGAGGATATTACCGTGCTTAAAAACGGCAATATCCTTGGAGGAATAATAAGTGTTGAAACGCAGAAAAACAGCACGGTTTATGGGGTGAAACAGTATATGAGCGACAGTGTGAGCTGTGCGCATACAAAGGACGAATACACTGTTACCATAGAGATGAATGTGCCGAGCAGAGAGGGCTTTTTAAAGGAAAGCAGAATGGACAGCATTGAACTGAAAACTGCCGACGGCAGTGAAACCTACAGAAATTGCACGGTGAAAAGTGCATGGTGCAGACACAAATCCGCCGATTTTTCAATACTGAAAATGGTGCTCGGCTGCGAGAAAAGAGAGGTTACATAATGGATTACAAAGAAAATGATTTTGCCAAAAACGAGGGACAGGCTGAAAAAATCAGCGAGGAACTTGAAAGAGAGAGCAGACGATACAGTCACGGATTTTCGGAGGAAGAAGAGGCAAGAGAAAGATGACGCTTGTTCCTATGAGATTTAAAAACTATGAATGGAGATATAATCCGGAAGTGATAAGTTTTGAGTGTGAAAAAAACATACAGGAGCTTAACTCGCCGAAAAACACGGCATATATTCAGAACCTCGGCAGAAAAAACAGGCTTATAAAAGGAAAAGGTCAGCTTTGCGGAGAGGATTGCCACGAGCAGTTTGCAAATTTGTGGAAAGTTTTTGAGGAGGGCGGAGTAGGTGTGCTTGCATTGCCTTTTATAAAACCGGTGTATGCGGTGTTTGAAAAACTTACGGTAATCGGCGAGCCTGTACCCGATATGCTTACATACAGCTTTGTTTTCAGAGAAGTTATGGAGAAAGAGAAGAAAACGACGGTAAATACATACATCACAAAAGCAGGCGACTGTTTGTGGGATATTTCTTACGCTTTCAATGCTCGGATTGAAACGCTGTTAAAACTCAATCCGTGGGTTAAGCGGGCGGACGAGCTTATGCAAAAAGGAAAGGTGATAAAGCTGTGCTGAAATTTAAGATGACAACGCATAGCGGAATGCTTTTACTGCCGTCACCCGTTACCGTGGTGTATAACAGTGAGTTTTCTGTGCCTGCCGATGATGTAACCGTTGAATTTCCGTATATCAAAGGATGCGAGGACGGCGATTTTCTTTACGGCTTTGACGGCGAAAACTTAGTGTTTAAGGGGCAGATTGACGAAATTATCACCAAAAGCAGCGGTGAGAAAATTACCGTAAAAATTACGGCGAGGAGTATGGCAGGTATTTTGCTTGACAACGAGGCAGAACCTTGCATTTACTTTAATGCGTCATCATCCGTGATTTTTGAACGGCATTTACAGCCGTTTGGCTTTAACGGTTACATCGGCGACAACAATCCTTATTTCGGTTATATAAAAATCAGTAAGGGCATGAGCCAATGGCAGGTGCTTGAAAATTATTGCGTAAATAAATACGGAAAAAAGCCGAGAATTACAGGCGACGGCAGAGTTATATTAAACGGCGGTATCAACGGTGAAGTGCTTTGCTTTGGTAACAATGAAAGTTACAGGTATATTTCGGCGGAAAGCAGAATAAAGCGTTACAAGGTGATTTCCGATGTCAGATTAAAGGTGAAGCAGGGTAACAGATACGGCAGTGTAATAAAAAACAGCCTTGCGGATACAAGGCTTGTGCGCAGAAGATATGTTGACGCATTGACAGGCGGTGGTTCTGTGGGAACAGCCGACAGAATTATAAGCACCAGCAACGGTAATGGTTTTGAAATTGAACTTGTATGTCCGTATATGCTTATGTGCGAGGTCGGCAACAAAGCAACGATTAACGATGAGGTTATCGGTTCTTATGACGGACTTTATGTGCACAAGATAAGATACACTGCCGACAGCAAGAGCGAAAAAACAGTTATTACACTGAAAAAGGAGATTTGATATGTGGATTGCAGAGAATTTAAGTAAAAATTCAATTAATAAACCTACAGCGGAGAGCGGTAATGTTGTGATGAGTGAAATCGGCAACAATGCGATCATCGCATCGGGCGAACATATAGGACTTGATTTTGTTACACCGTACGGAATCGTGTCTATTCCTCCCGTAAAGGAAAAAGCCGTTGTACTTCCGCTTGCCGACAAGGAGGTTTGCGTGGGCGTTATTTCGGAGGTTTCTTCCGTTCAGCCGGGTGAAATCCTGCTTAAGTCAAAGGGCGGTGCAGAAGTATATCTGAAAAATGACGGCTCGGTATATATAAACGGTGTAAAGGTTGGTGACTGATACGGATACGCTGATTAAAAATAAAGATATTGCGGTTGACAGCGGCGGCAGGTATATTCATATTTCGGGTGACGATGAAATTTTACAGCAGGCATTTTTTAAAATCAGCGCAAAATTTGCAGGCTTTGTGTATAACCGTGAACTCGGATGTGAACTAAACCAGGTGGATTTTGATGATGAGAATTTTCAAGAAAAAGTTAATCTTATAATGTCGCAGGCACTGGCGGATTTTCCGACAGTTACTGCGAAAGTTTTGGCTTTGAGAAAACCGAAATTCAGTATCAGACTGATTTGCAACGAAAGCGTAAGAGAGGAGATTATTAATACAGATGATTACCTATGATGAAATTTACAACAGAATGAAATCGGAGTTTTCGGCAAAAAGCAAATATGATTTTGACGAAGCGAGTGATGCGGCAATAAGAATGAGAGTGCTTGCAGGCGAAATTTTTAACGCAATGACAAATATTGAGTGGCTGAAAAATCAGATGTTTGTTGCTACCGCAAGCGGCGAGTATCTTGATTATTTTGCATCTCAAAGAGGACTTGAGCGTAAGCAGGCGCAGAAAGCGCAGGGTGAACTTACATTCTTTATCAATGAACCTGTTGAAAACAGCATTTTTATTCCTAAAGGAAGTATGGTCGCCACGGCAGACACCGAGCCGCTAAGATATGTTACTGTTGAAGATGCGGAGATTGCGGCGGGAAATACACTTGTCAGCGTTTCGGCAGAGGCGGACAAGGCGGGTAAGATTTCAAATATTCCCATTAATACAGCAAAAATCATTGTATCCGCACCTGCGGAAATCAATTACGCATATAACAGAGAACCGTTTGAGGACGGTTGTGACGCAGAAACCGACGATGAATTAAGGGAAAGAATTAAGGCAAGTTTTCTTGTGCCGTCAAACGGAACAAACAAAGCATATTACGAAAAACTTGCGCTAAGTGTACCCGGAATTACTAAAGCGGGAGTTATAGCAAAGGGCAGAGGTACGGGCACGGTAGATGTATATGTAAGCAACGGAGAAAATTCACCGTCATCGGCGGCAGTGGCACAAGCGCAGGTGCTTATCGCCAAAAACAGAGAACTGAATGTTGATGTTAAAGTTATTTCGGCACAATTGAGAAAAATTAATTTGTCTGTCGCAGTGTATGCTAAAGACGGATATATCAGAAATGATATAGTGAACATTTGTACACAGGTGTTTAAAGATTACTTAAATGAAATTGAGATAGGCGGCACTATGTATGTGGCGGAGCTTGGAAAAAGGCTGATGAACAGCGGCTGTATTTGTTCATATAAATTTCCGACGAATTTTGTTGATGTGAATGCGACGGCGGCACAGGTATTTTCGGTCGGCACTGTAAAAATTGAGGTGAAATGATGGACAGTTATACTTCAATGGTTAAAAAACTTACGGATACCAAACTTTATTCGGTTAGAACAGGCGGCAGAACTTATGCGGAGTTAAAAGCCTTTGCCGCAGGGCTTGATCTGCTTTTTAACGAGCTTGACGAAATGCTTAAAGAATATTTCATTGATACGGCGCAAAGTTACGGACTTACCGAACGGGGAAGATTTACAGGCGCAGTGAGAGATGATTTGAGTATTGAGAAAAGACGGGAACTTTTAAAGATAAGAGAGCAGACAAACGAGGAGTTTTGTACTCCCGAGGGTTTTAATAAAATTTTGGAGGGATACGGACTCGGTAATTTTAAAATCACCGAAAATCCGTCCCAAAATGCTTTGAGCGTAAAAATTTCCGATTCCTTGAGCGAATTAAATAAAGTATGGGTAAATAAAATGATTGAAAAAGACTTCCCTGCTCATCTTGAGATTACGGTTGAATTTGCAAGTTGATTTTAAGGGCGAACGGTAAAGTGTGGTTCGGCTTACTTTAGTCAAGCGACAAAATATTAAATAACAAAAAATTTGAGCGGTAAACCACAACCCACCACTCATTAAAATACAAACAAAAAACTCCTATCGGTAATGGTTACTGATAGGAGTGTAATTTTTTAATCTTCATTTAATTTTCTGACCTTTTCCATGTGGCGGAAATGTTTATAGCGGTAAAGTACATTTTCTGCCCATTCTCGGTCAATTTTTATAAAGCCTTTAAGTTTTTTGTCTTTATAAGCAAATTTGTCAATGATTCCCTTTGACTTGCCGTATATTTCAAGTCGTGCGGTTTGTACATACGGTTCTTTGTCTTTGCCTGTAAAATATGTAAATCCCATTGTGTTGGTTTCTCTGTCATACATTGACAGGTAACCCTCGTTTACTTCAATGTTTCCGAGCTTTTTCGATACCGTCTGGCTAATTGCGAGTTTTGTCAATTCTACAGCCATATCGTCAAGTCCCGATTCAAAAATAAACAGCTTTTCCTTGAATGCATTGAATGTTGGCACAATTCGCTTGTTGATGTTGCGCAGATTGCTGTATTTGTTTTCAAGCTCATTGTCGCAAAGCTGAAAACGGTCAATTTTAGGTATAAGGTAAACCATAAAACGGTTTTTCATATCGTTATATAAAAGCGGATAGTTAAGTTTAGCGGTGTAGCCGCAGGACGGACATCTGAAATCAAACAACTCTCCGTCAAGCACTCTTTTTCTTATAGTTTTGTCTCGTGCAGGATTTATGCTTGTGTGGATTTCCGCTTTGCTAAGTTCTCCACAACCCGGACACACTATTGCTTTTATTACCTTGTCCGACATATTTCAACACCTCTTTCTAAAATATTATATCAAACAAGTACATTTTTAACAAGCAAATTCAAAAAAAATATTGATTTTATCTTTAATATCTGTCATAATAATAGTGTTATAAAAACGAACCCGCATTTATGCGTTAAAGGAGATATTGCTATGACTTTTTTTGATACTGTTAAAGGTACAGTCAACACTGCGGCAGATACTATTTCTAATGTTACTCAGAATATTGTTGAGAAAAACCGTACAAATGCAAAACTTAACCGTCTTCGCCTTATTATGAAATGTGAAAGTGAGCTTATGAACAGAGCATATATTGCTTTGGGTAAGTCTTTCTATGAGAATGCAAAGAAAGGCGAGAGCGTTTCTGAAGAACAGCAGAAAAAGCTTTTTGAAGTAATTGAAAATTCCAAAGCTAAGATTGCCAAGGCAAGAGAGTGTTACCGTCAGATTGTTGACAGTTCAAACGATATTTTTTACGGTACACCCGAAACACAGCCGAAACCTGAATTTAAAAACGAAGAGGTTGTTGACATTACAGTTGCTTGCTCAAATGAAAACGAGTACAAAAGTTCTCCTTTCGAGGCACAGCCGGAGAAAAAGGAAGAGCCTGCAAAAGAAGTTCAGAACGAACCCGTAAAAGAAGAAGTTAAAACAGAAGAGAAAAAATCTGTTGATAGGGAGATGGAGGCTTTAAAGGCTTATGTAAATAGGCTCTCACAGAGAGATGCTAAGGACGAAAGCCTTGACGCCGACACCGAAACCGATGACACAGAGTTATTTTGATTTTAACTAAAAAATAAATTCTTATCCGCTGTTCTTTGTGAATGGCGGATTTTTTTTGCCGTGAATTTAGGCGGTTATTTATCAAAAGTTGGGGTAAATTATGGTTAACTAAACTTTTATAATTCTTATGCCAAAATTCACCTTAATTTCACACGGTCAATATAATATAATCATATACAGAGGCTATGATATTTACACAGTCAGAAAAAAGTATAGTATCATACGAAATCGCCGATTTTTGTATCATTTTTGCATCTAAACAAAATTGTTGTTCTTTTTTGCTTGACAAAATCGTTGTATAGATATATAGTTATATGTATTAATGAGTGTAATACAAAGTGCGTATATAAAAGCTGATTTGTATAGAAAGGGAGCAACTTTTTAATGAAAAAGTTTGTGTTGATATTTGTTACTGCGGTTGCGGTGGCTAGTGTTTCTGTTTTTGCCGCATATAATTTACCGGAAAACACCGATGCATCTAAATACGAAAACACGCATACTATGGCGTCAACTGTTATTAACAAAAAGCCTGCAGAGTTTACTACATCGCCGAATGTTGATATGACAGGATTTGAACTTACCAAAAATTCGCCGTCAAAGTTGAACTTAAAATGCGTTGATGAGTATCAGGAAGAGTGCTTTCCAAACAATGCTTACCACCCAAAGGTGCTTGATTTAGGTAAAGACGGTTGGAACGGATACAGATACTGGGTGTCATACACTCCGTATCCGCAAGGCAATGATGAATACGAAAATCCGCATATTGTTGCATCGAACGATTTAATTAACTATTCCGAAATTAAATTTTCGCAACCTGTTCTCTCAAATTATAAAAATGGCAGATGCTTTAATTCGGACAGTGAGATCGTTTATAACAATGACTTGAATCGTCTTGAGATAATATGGAGATACACAGACTATGATATTGATTATGCCTCTCTTTTAATGAGTTATTCATATGACGGCAATACATGGAGCAAACCGGAAACTTTTTTTGAAACCTATGACAGAAAAAAAGAAGATATGGTAAGTCCCGGTATTGTATATGATAGCGGTACATACAGAGTGTGGTATGTAAATGCTTATAAAGTAAAGTATCGTGAACTCAAGGATGGAAAATGGTCAAAAATAAGAATGTGTAAACTGCCTTATGAAAACGATGCATTTACATGGCATATAGATTTAATTAAGAATAATGATAAGTACGAAATTCTGACTTGTGCAACCGAAGATAAGCAAGATAGAAAACATATGAATCTTTACTATGCAAAGTCAGATGACGGATTGAAATTCGGCACTGCCAAAAAGGTTCTTGAGCCTACCGGTAACGATTTTGACTGGGACGGCAACGGACTTTACAGGTCGACATTTATGTATTCGGACGGAATGTATTATGTCCTTTACGGCGGAAGAAATGACGCCAAAAATTTTGGTGTGGGACTTTTATTCGGTAAAGATATGTATAATCTTTACGGTACAAACTGCGATTATATAAATGACGGAGTAAACAGTGCAGGGAAGTTTTGGAATTTTATAGATCAGTATAAAGATTTTTCAAGTGAATCCGAGATAAGCGAGGAAGGCTTTAAAGTTGACGGTTGACTTAGTAATGCTGATTTAGTTTAGGAAGGGTACATATGAAGAGAATACTTGCATTTTTGCTTGTGGCAGTTATGACTGCATCGGTTTTTGCAGGCTGTGCAAATACAGGAAATGCTGTTTCAAACGGTGTGAGTGAAAGCAAAACATCAACATCAGAAACAAAGCCGCAGATATCATCAGCCGCTTTAAGCAAACAAACTAATTTAAAAAGTAAAAATACAGAAACTGACTCAAAAAAGAAATTTAAACAGAATTTTAATTTTTCTTCAAATTCAATAAGCAAACTTAATTTGATAAATTCCGACAGTACTATTGAAAGTTACTATCCGAACAATGCATATCATCCAAAGCTGATTGATATGGGTAAGGAATGGAACGGTTACAGATTTTGGTTGTCTTACACACCTTATCCAAGTGGTAATGACTACTACGAAAATCCGCAGATTGTCGGAACAAACGATCTTATAAATTATTCGGAGGTAAAATTTACAGAGCCGCCGCTTGCAAATTATAAAAAATCCGTACGCTATAATTCGGACAGTCATCTTGTATATAACAAAGAACTTGACCGCCTTGAGCTGTTTTGGAGATATACGGATTACGATACCGACTATATGGCATTGTATATGAGATATTCGTATGACGGTGATAATTGGAGCGACAAACTTGTTTATTTTGAAACCTACGAAAAAGAAAAGTATGATATGGTGAGTCCTGCCATAATCCGTGACGATGGTGCATATAAAGTATGGTATGTGTGTCATTATCAACTCTATTACAGAGAATTGAGAAACGGTGTATGGTCGCAGCCTCAACCGACAGACTTAACTTTTGAAGACGGTGCATATGTATGGCACCCTGATGTAATAAAAACAAACCGTGGATATGAATTGTTAGCCTGCGCTACAACCAATAAAAAAGACAGAAAGCATATGAATCTGTATTTTTCAGCATCGGAGGACGGACTTAGTTGGGAAACAGCAATGAAAGTAGCTTCTCCGTCAGATGATTATACAGTGTGGGACGGCGGCGGACTTTACAGACCGTCATTCATATATGCGAATAATCACTATATAGTTATGTACAGTGCAAGAAACGATTACAACGACTTCGGTATCGGACTCCTTGTCGGCAGGAATATGTTTAACCTGCATGGTACCGATTTGGATTATATATATATAATGGTC
Organism: Ruminococcoides bili; assembly: GCF_040093295.1. NCBI lineage: Bacteria > Bacillati > Bacillota > Clostridia > Eubacteriales > Oscillospiraceae > Ruminococcoides > Ruminococcoides bili. Next base: position 15,055 of record NZ_JBBNJY010000020.1, on the reverse strand, counting down.
AGGCAGATGCCTCACACTTGTGGGATTATCTGAACAACGATTTATAAACCGTGCAATGCGACTTACGCACGGAAATATTTGGAGGTGACAAAATGAATACTGAAAAGCGTGCTGTAGTGCTTGCTTGTGTAACACTGCAGTTTGATTGCGACCGAATTATTAAGATTGCAAAGCAGATTGCAGACGATACGGACTGCGACTTAAGAGTATTGTCTGTGCTTGAGCCTACGCACGATTACACCGAGGCAGCTTGGCAGATTGAATACCTTAATATGGTATCAAAACAGTTTGGTGCGGATATGACAGTGCTTTTTGATAAGAACGCAGATCGTGCAGCGGCTGAATTTGCCAAGAAAAATAATGTCGTAAGAATTGTAACGGGACTTCACGATGGCGGTAAAGAAAGCTTCCTTGTAGGCTTTAACATACTTTTGCCTGAAATGCCGCTTACAATGGTTGCAAAAGATAATATGGTCTATTCTATGGATGTATGTAAGGTATGTTCATAAGAATTTAAAATTATTTAATATGTTAATGTGATTTAAAAGTTTGCAAATTCTTTTTCTTTCTTAATATACTCTCCCTAAAAAGGCTGACTTCGGCAATTGATACCGAGTCAGCCTTTTATAATTATTTTGCTAAACTATAAATTATTTAGATTACCTTATAATTCAGCTGTGTTAAAATTCTATATTGTTGTCCAAAGTTGAATTAGCGTTAAAAAACATTATATAATAAATCGGAATATAAGTTATTTTGCCTTTTGTTTGAACTTTTCTTTCATTTGATACTACAAAGGCTTTTTTTATGTGGTAGTCTTCATTTTGTACAAATGTATTAAGAGCACTGTGAACTGTGTAATCTTTGCCAGATTTAACCTCAATAGGTACTGCCGAAAGGCTGTTATAGTCATCTATCAAATAATCAACTTCGCCCTTACTGCGGTTGTCATAGTAAAATAATTTATATCCGTGCGCAGTCAATTCGCTTGCCACTACAGTTTCATATACCGAGCCAAGATTTATACTGCTTTTATTATCCAAAATTGCTCTGATATTATTACCGTACAAAATACTTGTCAAAATACCCACATCATTAAGATATAGTTTCAGCAGATTTTTTCCTGTGGATTCAATTAATGGAAAAACAGGATTGGAAATTGCCTGTACATTAAGTGCTATGCCGGCGCTTATAAGATATTCAAATTCATCGCTGTAATCTGTAAAAGTTTTGCCTTTTTTATTTTCAATGTTTTTTGCTATTACTCGTTTCTTTTTATTTTCCATATTAGAAGGAATAAGATCATAAATTCTGCGTATTTTAAGCTTTTTTTCTTCATCATATTTTGATGCGTCTGCTGCATAATAATCGTGTGTTTCGTTTTGAATATTTCGCACGGACTGAATATTTTTTTCATTAAGATATGAGTTGACTGCATCCGGAAGACCGCCTATAAGCAGATATTTTTGAAAATAATCCATCATTTTATTGTGCATATTTTCATCAAGTGATTGTAATTCTTTGAATTTATTTTGCACTGCGGAGATTACAAATTCATTCATTCCGTTAGCATACAAAAATTCTTCAAAATCGAGCGGATACATTCGTACTTTACGAATACTTCCTATAGGAATTGATGTAGTTTGCGACAATGTTACACCCAAAAGCGAGCCGCTTGCTATATATGTGAACTTATTATCTTGAGATAAAAACTTAAGCAGTGTAAGTAAATGCGGATATGCCTGAATTTCATCTATAAATATTAATGTGTCGGATTTAGCTTTCATTTTATTGCCTGCAATCATACTTACTTGCAAATAAAAATCTTCAATAGTTTTTGTATTGGCAAAAAGACGGTCGCCTATGGAATCTTCAACCATATTTATTTCAATAAAATTTTCAAATAATCTTTGACCTACATAACGAATAATATATGTTTTTCCGACCTGCCTTGCGCCGTCAATCAAAAGAATTTTCTGAGTGTCAGATTTTAAATGTTCTTCAATCAATTTTTCGATTTTTCTGTAGAGCATATCATTTCCTCCGTTCTGACTTTTCAAGTAAATTTTATCACAAATAATCTGACTTTTCAATAATATGATGTCGAATAAATTATGACTTTTCAAAGTTTGTGTGTGTGGGCAAAGCCAACAAGACTTTAAAAAGCTTTGATCTGATTTTTTAATTATTTAAGCAATGCAAAAGGGCTGTCCCAAAACGGGACAGCCCAAAATATTACGCTATATAATATCAGTACAAAAATGACTGAATTACATCTCAGCAATAGCTGCCTGAGCAGCAGCAAGTCTTGCGATCGGTACACGGAATGGTGAACATGATACATAGTCAAGACCAATCTTATGACAGAACTCAACTGATGATGGGTCACCGCCGTGCTCACCGCAGATACCTACGTGGAGCTTGTTGTTTACAGGCTTACCGAGCTTAATAGCTGTTTCCATAAGCTTGCCAACACCTGTCTGGTCGAGCTTAGCGAATGGATCGTTCTCGAAGATCTTAGCATCGTAGTAAGCGTTGAGGAACTTACCTGCGTCATCTCTTGAGAAGCCGAATGTCATCTGTGTAAGGTCGTTTGTACCGAAGCAGAAGAAGTCAGCCTCTGTAGCGATCTCGTCAGCTGTAAGAGCAGCTCTTGGAATCTCGATCATTGTACCAACTTCGTACTCAAGCTCGATGCCTGCAGCTGCGATTTCAGCGTCAGCTGTTTCAACAACCATCTTCTTAACATACTTAAGTTCCTTAACCTCGCATACGAGCGGAATCATAATTTCAGGCTTAACTGTCCAATCCGGATGAGCCTTCTTAACATTGATAGCTGCACGGATAACAGCCTTTGTCTGCATCTTAGCAATTTCAGGATATGTTACTGCAAGACGGCAGCCACGGTGACCCATCATTGGGTTGAACTCGTGGAGTGAAGCAATGATAGCCTTGATTGCGTCAACGCTCTTGCCCTGAGCAGCAGCAAGCTTCTCAATGTCAGCTTCCTCTGTAGGAACGAACTCGTGGAGTGGCGGATCAAGGAATCTGATTGTAACCGGGTTACCCTCAAGAGCCTCATAAAGAGCCTCGAAGTCGCCCTGCTGGTAAGGAAGAATCTTCTCAAGAGCAGCTTCTCTCTCTTCTACTGTATCAGAGCAGATCATCTCTCTGAATGCAGCGATTCTGTCCTCTTCAAAGAACATATGCTCTGTACGGCAAAGACCGATACCCTCGGCACCGAGCTCACGAGCCTTTTTAGCATCAGCAGGTGTATCAGCGTTTGTTCTAACCTTAAGCTTTCTGTACTTGTCAGCCCAGCTCATAATTCTGCCGAACTCGCCTGCGATAGTAGCGTCAACAGTTGGAATAACACCGTCATAGATGTTACCTGTTGAACCGTCGATTGAAATGTAGTCACCCTCGTGGAACTCTTTGCCTGCGAGTGTGAACTTCTTGTTAGCTTCGTCCATGTTGATGTCGCCGCAACCTGATACACAGCAAGTACCCATACCACGAGCAACAACAGCAGCGTGTGATGTCATACCGCCACGAACTGTGAGGATACCCTGTGAAGCCTTCATACCTGTGATGTCCTCAGGTGAAGTCTCAAGACGAACGAGAACAACCTTCTCGCCCTTTGCGTTCCAAGCCTCAGCATCTTCAGCTGTGAATACAACCTTACCGCAAGCAGCACCCGGTGAAGCACCAAGACCCTTGCCGATTGGTGTAGCAGCCTTAAGAGCAGCAGCATCAAACTGTGGGTGGAGAAGTGTGTCGAGGTTACGAGGGTCGATCATAGCAACTGCCTCTGCCTCTGTTCTCATGCCCTCGTCAACGAGGTCACAAGCAATCTTAAGAGCAGCCTGAGCTGTTCTCTTACCGTTTCTTGTCTGGAGCATATAGAGCTTCTTGTTCTCAACAGTGAACTCCATATCCTGCATATCTCTGTAGTGATCCTCAAGAGTTTTGCAAACAGTCTGGAACTGAGCAAATGCCTCCGGGAATGTTTCAGCCATCTGAGCGATTGGCATTGGTGTACGAACACCTGCAACTACGTCTTCGCCCTGTGCGTTTGTAAGGAACTCACCCATGAGCTTCTTTTCACCTGTAGCAGGATCTCTTGTAAATGCAACACCTGTACCGCAATCGTCACCCATGTTACCGAATGCCATTGACTGTACGTTTACTGCAGTACCCCATGAATAAGGAATATCGTTATCACGACGATATACGTTAGCTCTTGGGTTATCCCATGAACGGAATACAGCCTTGATAGCGCCCATAAGCTGCTCCTTAGGATCGTCAGGGAAGTCAACGCCGATTTTAGCCTTGTACTCTGCCTTGAACTGTGAAGCGAGCTCCTTAAGATCGTCAGCGTCAAGCTCAACGTCCTGTGTAACGCCCTTCTTAGCCTTCATTTCGTCGATAAGCTCTTCAAAGTACTTCTTACCAACTTCCATAACTACATCAGAATACATCTGAATAAATCTTCTGTAGCAGTCCCAAGCCCAACGAGGGTTGTTAGACTTCTTTGCAATAACTTCAACAACTTCTTCGTTAAGACCGAGGTTGAGGATTGTATCCATCATACCTGGCATTGATGCTCTGGCACCTGAACGAACCGAAACGAGGAGCGGATTCTCTAAGTCACCGAACTTCTTGCCTGTGATCTCTTCCATCTTGCCGATGTACTCGTTGATCTGACCCTGAATTTCTTCGTTAATCTCTCTGCCGTCCTCATAGTACTGAGTACAAGCCTCTGTTGTAATTGTAAAGCCCTGTGGTACAGGAAGTCCTAAACTTGTCATTTCTGCAAGGTTAGCACCCTTACCGCCGAGAAGCTCACGCATGTTAGCATTACCTTCTGAGAAAAGGTATACCCATTTGTTTGCCATTTTGGTAATCCTCCTAAAATAATAAATTATACGGCTGTGGCGAAAATTGTGTCAAAATTCGCCCGCTTGTATAAGCCTACACATAATTATAACAAAGTTTGTTCAAAATAGCTATAGATTTTTTAAAATTTTTTCCTATAAAATTCAATTTTATACTTCATCAATATTGTATAAATCGTTTAAATTTACCCCTAATGTTGTTTTTTTGTAAAATACTCTTGAAATTTGTATTTTTTATGCGATAATATTAATATGTCTTGTTGTGTGTACATATTAAAGTAAACACACAAATTACAGAATACCAAGGAGATTACATATGAGTAATTGTGCGATTATTCTTGCGGGCGGCGAAGGCAAGCGTATGAAAAGCGACAAGCCGAAAACACTTTCGCTCGTACTTGGCAAGCCTATGCTTGAGTGGGTTATTTCTTCACTTAAAAAGGCAGGCGTTAATGACATCTGCATTGTAAAGGGCTTTAAAAAAGAATGTATAGACGAATTTGTGTCAACACTTGATTTTAAGGTTGAAACGGTTTATCAGGCAGAGCGACTCGGTACAGGCCACGCAGTAATGATGGCTAAAGACTTTCTTGAAAGTCACAAAGGCGACAGCGTGGTGATTTTAAACGGCGACGCACCTTTTATGGACAGCAAAACCATTGAAAAGTCACTTGAACAGCACATAAACACTCAATCAAGTGCAACTGTAATTTCCGCAATGGTTGACGACCCTACAGGCTACGGCAGAATTGTCCGTGACGAAAACGGCGATGTAAAGTCAATCGTAGAACAGAAAGACGGCAGTGAAGAAATCCTTAAGATTAAGGAAGTAAATTCGGGCGGTTTCTGGTTTGACGCAGAAAAGCTTTTGTCTGTGCTCGGCAGAATTTCATCCGATAATAATGCAAAGGAATATTATTTGCCCGACGCATTAAAACTTTTGCTTTCGGACGGCTGTAAGGTAGGCGCTTATACCGCAGAGTGCAGCGACACAGTGCTCGGCGCAAATGATCCCGCACAGCTTGAGGAGCTTAACAATATTGCAAAAGACAGGGGATATACCTGTTAAGATAATAGTAGAATACAAACTATAGAGTAAAAAGGAGCGATTACAATGAATTTTCACGGAAAAGACATTAAAATCTTTACCGGAAGCTCAAATGTAAATGTAGCCAAAGGAATTGCAGGCAGCCTTGGAGTTCCGCTTGGTAAGAGCGAATGTACTCAGTTTTCTGACGGTGAAATAGCGGTTTCTCTTCAGGAATCTGTAAGAGGCAGCGATTGCTTTATCGTTCAGTCAACTTGCACTCCGGTAAATGACAATTTAATGGAAATGCTTATTATGATTGATGCTATGAAGCGTGCTTCCGCTGCAAGAATTACAGCAGTTATGCCTTACTTCGGCTACGCAAGACAGGACAGAAAAGCTAAGGCAAGAGATCCGATTTCGGCAAAACTTTGTGCTGACATCATCACATCAGCAGGTGCCGATCGTGTACTTACAATGGATCTTCACGCAAACCAGATTCAGGGCTTCTTTAATATCCCTGTTGACCACCTCTATGGTTCTCCTATCCTTGCTAACTATATGAGAGAGAAAATCGGCGGAAACTTTGATGAATACATCGTTGTTTCTCCTGACCTCGGTTCGGTTACCCGTTCAAGAAACTTTGCGTCTAAGATTGGCACAGGTCTTGCTATTATTGATAAGAGAAGACCAAAGGCTAATGTTTGCGAAGTTATGAACATCATCGGTGACGCAAGAGGCAAAAAGGTTATCCTTGTTGACGATATGATTGACACAGCAGGCACACTTTGCAACGCAGCAAACGCTATAGTTGAAAAGGGCGGTGCTACTGAAGTTTATGCTTGTGCTACACACGCAGTTCTTTCAGGTCCTGCTATCGAGAGAATTAAGAACAGCGCAATCAAAGAGGTTGTTCTTCTTGATACAATCCCTGTTCCGCAGGAGAAGATGATTGACAAGTTCACAGTTCTTCCTGTTGCTCCTACATTTGCAGAGGCTATCGCAAGAATTTACAATGACAAGCCGTTTACACCTGCATTTGGTTAATGAACCGAAAATTAAATAGCGATTATACAGGCGGGTTTCAAATAACCCGCCATTTCGCCTTTTGAAAGATTTTAATATTTGAAAATAGATTTATTTTTGTTTTGCTATAAATATGGGAGTAATATTAATGGATTACGGCTTGCAAACTTTCGGTCGGGAAACAGGTTTTGAAAAATATCAATATATATCCTCGATTACAAAAAAGTTTGTTCGACCTTAAAAAAGCTTGACCTAAATTTTAAAATCATTTAATCTTAACCGTGTGCTAAATCATAATTTAACCTAAAAACAACAGACATAGCAGTTATACGAACTGCTTGAGGTATAATAAAGAAATGGATCTTTTTAATTTAACATTTGATAAAGGCAATGAAAACAATGTAATTATAGATAAATTTGTAGATGAATATTCACAATGGACAGTAGCGGGAAATGTGCCCGAAATCGCCTCGCTTGATGTAAACTATGCTCTTGAACTTCAAAAGCACAGACTTGACGAGCATAACGCAAAGATAGAAACCGTTTTCAGCACCAAAGACAGCACTTTTAAAGACGGAGCGGTAAAATGTATTACAGTTCCCGACAAAGGCGACTATCAGACCGTTATCGGCTGTAAGGATTACAAAACCACAGAAACGGTCTATGTTAATAATAAAAAGAAAAGAAAATCAAAAATAAGACAGAATTTATATGTTGCCGTTACAAGACTTCTTAATCAGAATGCGGACGGTGCTCTTGCCTGCCCTAACTGCGGTGCGGTCAGCGGTATCAGAGAACTTCTGACAGGCTGTAAAAGCTGCGGAACAAGATTTATTATTAACGATTTGTTCCCTAAAGTTACCAACTTTTATGCAATCAAAGAAGTTGCAGGCGGAAAAAAAGTAGTAAAAAATTCAGCTATAGCCGTTGTTTTGATTACTATGTTTGCGTTTGCCGGCAGTTTGTTTTTTATAAATTACAAAAACGGCAATCTTTTGCCCGAAAACAGTGATTTCATAATGAATATTATAATCTGCACTTTATACGGACTTATAGGCGGTGCGTTTTGCGGATATCTTTTGTGGGGCTTAGGTATGTTTATGTACCTTATATTCGGCGCAATAAAAAGTATGTTTTTGCTTGGCCCTCATATAAAGGCAAAGACAAAACTGCCAAAACTTATGCGACAGATTGACCCGAATTTTTCTTATGAATTTTTTATCGGCAAGGTTATAAATCTTATTAAACTGATGATATTCAGTGACGATTACACTAATCTTGCGGCATATGACGGCAAGGCTATGCAAAATAAATTTAAAGACATAATAGATGTAAAATACGACTCAACCGTTAAATTTAACGGATTTAAAATAAACGGATCTTATTGTTATGTCGATATTACGGCATATACCACGGTTTTGAAAATTGATTGCGGAGATGTAAAAAAAGCAAAAGAAAAATTCAGAATTGTTGTTTGCAAAAACATTAATGCAATAGCCGATGCAGGTTTTTCTATTAAAAAGGTAAGCTGTAAAAGCTGCGGCGGCAGTTTTGACGCTACAAGAGAGCATAATTGCCCTTATTGCGGTAATCCTTACCACCTCGGCAATGACGATTGGGTTGTAATTGAATTTAATAAAGAATAATTTATATAAAGGAAGGTATTTATGTTTGGTAATAAAAAGAGCTTTGGCGGCGGTGTCGAGCTTTTGGTAGTAGGACTCGGAAACCCCGATAAGAAGTACGAAAACACCCGTCATAACGCAGGCTGGCTTGCAATTGACGCAATAGCCGAGAGTCTTGACTGCAAGGTAGACAGAGTAAAATTTAAAAGCTATGTCGGCGAATGTAATATAGCAGGCAGAAAGGCAATGCTTATGAAACCTACCACATATATGAACAACAGCGGTCAGGCAGTGGTAGAGGCGATGAATTTCTACAAAATTTCACCTGAAAATGTGATAGTATTATTTGACGATATATCCCTCGATGTCGGTAAAATGCGTATTCGCTCAAAGGGCAGTGACGGCGGACAGAGAGGAATGAAGAGCATTATATATTTAAGCGGCAGTGATAAGTTCCCACGAGTTAAAATAGGAATCGGCGCAAAGCCTACACCCGAGTGGGATTTAGCGGATTGGGTGCTTTCAAGATTTTCCGACGATGAACAGAAGAAGCTTGCGCAGGTATTTGAAAATGCCGCAAAAGCCGTTGAACTTATGGCAGACGGAAAAATCGACAGAGCAATGAATTTGTTTAATTAACATTTTTATAAAACAATGTTGAAAAAATCGGTAATTATCCCAATTTTTTGATAAATAAAAAGTGAACAAAAAATTAAAGCAAGATGAATTATGAAATTTTTAGTTGATGTTTTTAAAAACAGTGAGGTTTTTAACTCACTCGAAAAAGCTGTTGTGCGTGGCGGCAGTGTTTGCGCTACGGGACTTTCCGCCGTTCACAAGGCACATATTATCTATTCGCTGTGTTGCCGCAAGAGCACCACAGCCTTTTGTGTTGCCTCCGACGAGCGAGAGGCGCAGACAATCTGCAATGACCTTGCAAGTATGGGTATGCGTGCTTATTTTTACCCCGAGCGTGATTTTAATTTCAGAGATATTCAGAGCGCCTCAAGAGAGTACGAACACGCAAGACTTAAGGTACTGCTCAAACTTATTGACGGCGAATGTGATGTAGTTGTCAGCTGTATTGATGCAGCGTCGCAGTTCACAGTGCCAAAGGAATTTTTGAGGGATTGTGTTCTGACTTTAAAAGAAGGCCTTGAAATCAGTATAGAAAAAGCCGTACGAACACTTACCCTGCTCGGATACGAGCGTTTTGATGCGGTAGAGGGCAGCGGTCAGTTTTCTGTAAGAGGCGGTATTCTTGATTTCTTTATGCCTGATGCCGAAAATCCTGTTCGTGCGGAATTTTGGGGTGATGAAATCACCGACCTTTCTTTCTTTGATATTGATACACAGCGAAGAGGGGAAAAGGCAGGCGAAATCCGTCTTTCGCCGTCTGCGGAGGTAATTATTGAGGACAGAACGGCGCTTGCCGACAAAATAGAAAATCTTGCAAAAGGCGTGCGAGGCAAAAAAGCTCCGCAGGTTAAGGAAACACTGCTTTCGGAGGCGGACAGCATTAGGTCGGGTGCAATGCTTTCAAATACCGACAAGTTTATTCCGCTTTTATATGATAAAGCCGAAACCTTATTTGATTATCTCGACAGAGATACTTTGATTTTCACTTCGGAGTTTAACAATATTTCAGAGCGTGGCAGAGCAATGGACTTCAGAAATGAAGAAACCGTAAAATCCGCCTTTGAGGACGGCATTCTTTGCAGAGGTCTTGACAAGTATTCACTCACTTTTGCGGAATGTGTTGATATTTTTACTTCTCACGGCATTGTTATGCTTGAGGGCTTTGTGCACGGTTCAACAACAATTCCGCTTAGAAAAATAGTATCGTTTTCTGCAAAACAGCTTTCTGTATGGAACGGTTCATACAAACAGCTTGAGGAGGACTTAAACGGTATGCTCACTGCAGGAAGCTGCGGTGTTGTGCTTGCGGGAACGGACAAGGCGGCAAAAAACCTTTGTGATTCGCTTAGAAATGACGGTATTCCCGCACAGTATGCCGATAAGTTGTCGGAAATAAAGAAAAACGCATTATTTGTATTGCCCGGTACTTTGAGCGCAGGCTTTGAATATCCGCTCGAAAAATTCTTTATTATCACACAGGGGCATATTTCGTATGTGCCGAAAAAGAAAGCAAGAAAGAAAATATCAAAGGACAGCCGGGAGGTTTACAGCCTTTCGGAGCTTTCGCAGGGCGATTATGTGGTACACAGCGTTCACGGTATAGGTATTTTCGGCGGTATCCGTAAAATTGATACCCACGGAATTGTAAAAGACTACATCAAGATTGAGTATGCAAAGGGCGATGTTCTTTATGTGCCCGTAACTCAACTTGATATGGTTGCAAAATATATCGGCCCGTCCGAAAACAGTCGTGTAAGGCTTAATAAGCTCGGCTCGCAGGATTGGCAGAAAGCAAAGTCAAGAGTAAAAGCATCTGTAAAGGACATTGCAAAGGAGCTTATTGCGCTTTATTCGGCAAGAATGAAAGCAAAGGGTTATGCCTTTTCGCACGATAATGAGTGGCAGCACGATTTTGAGGCTAAGTTTGAGTACGAAGAAACCCCCGACCAGCTCAGATGCTGCGAGGAGATTAAATCCGATATGCAGAAAACCTCGCCGATGGACAGACTTTTGTGCGGCGATGTTGGTTTTGGCAAAACAGAGGTTGCGCTCAGAGCGGCTTTTAAATGCGTAGCGGATTCCAAGCAGTGTGCTTTGCTTTGCCCGACAACCATTCTTGCGTGGCAGCATTATCAAACCGTTTGCAAGCGCTTTGAGGGCTATCCGATAAGAATTGAATTGCTGTCACGATTCAGAACGGCAAAACAGCAGAAAGAAACCATTGAAAAGCTCAAACGAGGCGAGGTGGATTTGGTGGTCGGCACGCACAGACTTGTGCAAAAAGATGTGGAGTTCCGTGACCTCGGACTTGCAATCATTGACGAGGAACAGCGCTTTGGCGTGGCACAAAAGGAACGCTTTAAGGAGCTTTGCAAAAATGTTGATGTTCTTACTCTTTCGGCTACACCTATTCCAAGAACTCTCAATATGGCAATGAGCGGTTTAAGAGATATGAGTGTAATCGAGGAAGCGCCACGAAACCGTCAACCTGTACAGACTTATGTTCTTGAACATGACGATGCGGTAATTAACGAGGCTATCCGCAAGGAACTGAGAAGAGGCGGACAGGTTTTCTACCTGCATAACGATGTTGCGACTATTGAATCCTGTGCCTCAAGAATTCTTGAGGCTGTGCCCGAGGCAAAAATAGCCATAGGTCACGGCAAAATGAAAGAGCACGAACTTAGCGAAGTATGGCGAATGATGATTGAACAGGAAGTAAATGTATTAGTATGCACCACTATAATAGAAACGGGTGTTGACCTGCCGAACGCAAATACGCTAATTATAGAAAATGCGGACAGAATGGGACTTTCACAGCTGCATCAGCTAAGAGGACGAGTAGGCAGAAGCAACCGCAGAGCCTATGCTTATCTTACATTCCGCAAAAACAAAGTGCTTACAGAAATTCAGCAAAAGCGCCTTGCCGCTATCAGAGAATTTACCGAATTTGGCAGCGGATTTAAAATCGCAATGCGAGATCTTGAATTAAGAGGCGCAGGAAACATTATGGGTGCTCAACAGCACGGACATATGGAATCTGTCGGATACGATATGTATCTTAAGCTGTTGGGCGAGGCAGTAAGCGAAGAAAAGGGCGAAGCCGCACAGTCTGCCGACCTTGATTGTCTTATTGATATTTCGGTAAATGCGCACATTCCGGAGAGCTATGTAGAAAGCCTTACTCTCCGACTTGATGTATATCGCAGAATCGCCGATATACGCAACAAAGAGGACAGCCTTGATGTTAAGGACGAACTCAAAGACCGTTTCGGCGAAATTCCCGAATCCGTGCTCGGACTTATTGATATTGCGCTTATAAGAAACTGTGCAAACGCAATGGGTATTTACGAAATCAGGCAGACGGATACCAATGTTTTACTGTTTGTCAAAGAGATAAAATCGCCGAAGGTTATAGAACTTCTTTCAAGGCTCAACGGCAGAGCAATGCTGTCTGCGGGCAACAAACCGTACATTACAATAAGATGCGGCGGCGGTTCTTCGCTTGATATGCTCAAAAAAGTATTCAAAATCTGATAGTTGTCTGAAAATTTTGCCGAAAAAGCAATAAATTTTAGAAAATATATAGACAATGCAAATTTTTTTGTGTATAATCATAAAGTACGCACCCTGTCATTTTACGGGTGAAATAGAATTTTTTAAGGACGGTAAATATTATGAAACCATATGCAAAGATCGGTTCATTGTTGCTTGCACTGATTATTGCTGTTGCAGCGGTTGGCTGCACTCCAATCAGCCTTAATGCAGAATGGGCTTACAGGACAGATAAAGTAGAATTGCCAATCGGCGTTTACAGCTACTCGCTTAAAACAGCTTACTCACAAGCTCAAAATTATGCGTCGAAACTTGCTTCATATGATGAGGCATCCGATTCATGGCTTGACCTTGAGATTACAGACGATGACGGCGACAAGGCGATTGCAAGAGATTGGATCAAAAACGAGGCAGAAACAATGTGTCTTAATTACATTGTGACTGACAACCTCGTTGAGGAGCTCGGCATTGATATGAGCGGCGCTACCGCAGATTCGGCTAAAAAAACAGCCGAGGAATATTGGACAGTAGGCCCTTACGCTTCATACGGCTACTATATGCCTTATAAAGACCAGTACGAGCCTTACGGTGTTTCTTTTGAAAGCTTTGAATATTGCACAACACTTTATAACACAAAATACACAGCAGTATTTGAAAAGCTTTACGGTGAGGGCGGTTCAAAAGAGGTAAAGGATGACGAATTTATTTCATACTTTACAGAAAACTATACAGACTATAAGTATATAAAAGCAAATCTTTATGAGTCAACAACCGACGAGTCAAACAACAGCAAAGATGCAGCGCTTTCCGACGAAGACGCAAAGAAGATTACAGACGAGTTTGACGGTTACGCAAATGAACTTAATAACGGTACTTCTTTTGACGATATTGTAAATAAGTACAAGACAGCTAACTCACTTACAGACGATCCGTCAACATCAGCTGTAGAAAACCTTAAAAGCAGTTCACTCGGCGATGAGCTTAAGACAGCTCTCGGCGAAATGAAAGCGAACGAGGCTAAGACAGTTAAGGTAGGTTCAGGCAATACAGCAGTTTATTACCTTATCTATAAGGGTGACATCAACTCAGACATTGACAGCTATGTTTACGATTCAACACAGCGCAACAAATTGCTTGCAGATATGAAAAAAGACGAGTTTGCAAAGTATGTTGATGACCTTGCACAAAAGACCGATTGTGAAAAGAATCAGTCTGTACTTGACCAGTATAAGCCTGAACTTTACTTTGTAAAGCCTGAAAGCTCATCTTCAAGCTCAAGCTCTTCAAGCACAAGCTCTTCAAGTTCATCTTCTTCAAAGTAAAAGTTTAAAACCCAAAATGCCACACAGCCTTTGTGTGGCATTTAGTGCAGATATTTTCAACCGATTAATAACCTTTTAAATATATGAAAGGAGTCAACAGTATGAAAAGAAAAATAATTGCTTTAATTTCCGTACTTGCACTCAGTTTTTCTGTATTTGCTTTTTCGGTAAGTGCGGTTGAAGGCGAAGAAAGCGGCGGAGAAATTATTGAAACCGAGCCTGCTCCCGAGCCGGAACCGACATATGAGCCGGAACCCGAACCGGAGCCGACATACGAGCCGGAACCCGAACCGACATATGCTCCCGAGCCCGAACCGACATATGCTCCCGAGCCGGAACCGGAGCCTACAGAACCTTATTATGAAGAGCCTACTTACAGTTATGATGATAAGCCATACTACAGCGACGGCGACGATGTATATGTAGGCGGCGGTCAGTCAACATATACTGTACCCGAAACCACTGCGCCTCCTGCACAGATGTATTCTGTAAGCAAAGATACTATTGACGATAAAACGCTTTCACAGAGCGATTGGAACGATATTTCCGCAAATCTCAAAAACGCATCTCTTACCGACAGCGACGGCGATGATTTCAACTTTATCAAGAAAAACACAAGTAAATCCGATAACGGACATTGGATGCTTTATGCAGGTATTGTGTGCTTGATTTTAAGTGTTGCAGGTATTGTTTACTTTATTATTGCTACAGTAAAGAGCCGTGGCAGATACAATTTTGCTCCAGCAACAGGTAAAGCAGGCAAAACCAAAAAGAGAAAATTTGACACCGCAGATGTAGAACTTCCAAAGCATGATGTATCAAAAGGCGGTACAAAATTTAAGCATTAATTAAAATTTTATCCCGATAAAGTGCGACTTTATCGGGATTTTTGCTTTAATTTGGGTAAAATAACAGTTGAAAGATAGACTTAAAAATTTAGGTCAAGCCTTTTAAAAGGCTTGA